>JABZOY010000035.1:0-15120 GCA_015255025.1 Haemophilus sp. | reverse complement strand
CGTTGATTTAAACGCTGACGGTAAACTCTATGAAGTCACGCTCAACGAATTAAAACTTGCGGTTCACTGACAACATTACCTTTAATTAAGGCTTTGGATAAGTCTAACCCTTGGAAGTGCAAGCCTTGTGCTGTTAAATCAGTATTAATGGTTGGCGCAGTAAGTTTCCCTAAAATCTGTACTTTGCCGACTACGGAACCCGCTAAATCTTGCCACAGACCACGTAAGCTTGGTGCGTTGATATCTAAATCTAAGTTTGATTTATCACCTAATGTACCTTTTGCCGCAATGCGGTTATCGCCATAGTTCAGCAATAAATCAGGAATGTTTAATAAGGTTTCATTACTTAAAAAGACACTACCTTTCAAGCTTAATGGACGAGAGGAGAGGCTACCCGTTAAATCCACGGTAGGCACATCCACTTTCCAATGATTGGAATCTGCGGAACCTTGTGAGCTCACTTTGCCCGATAATACGGCTGGCATGGCAGGCACATAAGGACGAATGTTCATTTTGTTTAAATCAGCGGTCACATCCCATTGTGCGCCATCTTTCCAGTTTGAGGAACCTGTTAAACGTGCCGTACCATCGAGGGCGGCAAGTTTTAATTCGTTGAGCGTGACTTCATAGAGTTTACCGTCAGCGTTTAAATCAACGTGAGTATGAGGAATATGATCCATCCCTTCCAAGCCACCAACAACTTCTGCATGATAATTCAATAAATCGCCCGTGAGTTTGATATCAACATCGTTAATCTTGAGTGGCGCTAGGCTGTCTGCAAAAGCATATTGACCTTTTTTCGCTTTTAATTGCAGATTTAATGGCATTTTATCTTCAGCCAGTTTCACATCACCTGTTAAGGTGGCATCAAGCACACCCTGTGTGGTTAACGAAAGAGCGGTCGTTTTTTTCAATGAACCCGATACATTGAGATCAACTTTGCTAGCAGGTAGAATAGTTTTATCTTTTGATTTAAAGGCTTGGAGATCCGATTTTAATGTGAGATCAACCGGGAAATCGTCATTGAGTTGAAGTTGTCCTTGGCTCGAAAGTGTGCCAAGAGAGCTGTCAATGTCGAGTTTTTGTAATTTCACTAAATGATCGGTGGCATCCGCTTGTAATTCCACTTTAGGCAAAGTGATTTTTTGGATTTCTTCGCCTTTTTCATTGAGCGATTGATATTGCCAGTTTGTACCCAAAACACTAGGAATGTGCATGTCAAAAGGCAAGTTCACCGTATTTAAATTACCTAAAAAAGCGGGTGTGAGAGTTTGCTCAATTTGCGCCCAATCAACGGGGTTAGCAGGTTCTTTTTTCTCGGGTTGAGGAGGATTCGGTTGAGTTTGGGAGACCGTTGAAAAAATCACATCTGAAAGCGTGGTGGGCTCAAGGGTAAGACCAGATTCATTGTTTAAACTGACCGCACTTTGAAATGATGAAAACGTAATATTGCTTTGATCGAGTTTCATATCAAAGTCAGTAATCGCGACATTTTTCACTTGTACAGAAACCGGTAAATGGATTTTTTCCATTGGACCACTTTCAGTCTGTTTCTCTTCAGAAGGTGGCATGACACTGGTATCAATGGCAATTTTCGGCTGCGTTAAGCTGAGATCATCAACAATAATATCACCCGACAGTAAACGAGCTAAATTCAGTTGTAAGCGCGTTTTAGGAAGGGCCACATCTACGCCGGTTGTTTGAAAACGTAAATTTTCTAAGACTAAACCATCTTGTAAGCCACCGCTGACTTGCTCAATAGATAAGCTATCGAGCATTTTATCGGCGAGTTGAATAAGTGCACGTTGTCCACTATCAAAAGAAAGCGCTGTGACTAAACCTAAAACAGGGACAAAAATGACCGCACTTCCGACACATAAAATTTTACGGCAGGTCTTTTTCTTTTTAATGGGTTGTGTGGTTTGGTTATCTGGTTGTTTTTCTTGTTCAGACATAGTCATACCCTAAATTTCAGCCCCTAAGCCAATGTAAAATTGAATGTTTTTGCTGTTATCTTTATCTCGAATTGGCGTTGCAATATCAAATTTAATAGCACCAACTGGCGATGCCCAACGTATACCAACACCAGCACCGTAGCGTAACTCATTTGCTTTATAAGCATCTGCGGCTAAGCCTGTATCCGAAAATACGGCTCCCCACCAATTTGGGTAAACTTGATATTGATATTCAAGGCTACCTGTTACTAAGCGAGAGCCGCCGACTAATTTTCCATTTTTATTTTTCGGTGAAATTTTCTTATAGCCATAACCTCGCACGCTGCGATCGCCCCCTGCAAAGAAACGTAGTGCAGGTGGAATTTTACGAATATCCGCGGTATTTAAATAACCAATTTCTGCACGGGTAATAAAACGGTGATTTTCGGCATAAGTACGAATCCACGCTGTGGAAGCTTGAATTTTAAAGAAATTGGCTTCTGACATCCAAAGCTTATTCCCTAAATCAACCGTGATTTTTTGGGTATCTCCCCATGTTGGGAATTGGCCACCTCTTAAACGGGTACGGCTAAAGCCCCCAGTTGGATAAACCAGGAAGGTTTTATCGGTGAAATCAGCTTGTGTGTAGCTGTCATAACGGACACGAAGACCCGCAAAATATTGCCAACCCTCGCTATTATTCCAATAACGTAATGCAGCGAAAGTGAGGGCTTTGGTGTCCGTATCGTTTTTATTTTCTTTTTCATAACCGGTTGAAAATTCATAATAATAATTTAATGGATTTTTCAACAATGGCATTTTATAGGTGGCTTCAAAGTTTTGTTTTGGCGCAGAGACGTAAAGATTTGTACGGAAACTATGACCTCGGCTATTAATCCAAGGTTTTGTCCAACCAATTTGGACATGAGGGCCCGTATCGGTTGCAAAACCGACCCCAAGCTCCATTGAGTTTTTCTTACGTGGATAAAGCAACAGTTCGATATCCACTAATTTTTCTTCTTCGCGGACATGAGGCTGTAAAAGCACTGAGCTAAACCAGTTGGTAGAAGAAAAATCGTTAGTTAATTCAGATAAATCGCTGACTAAATAAGGATCGCCCGATTTAATGTTGAGCATATTTTGCAAATAGTCTTCGCGAATTTGGGAATGGTTGAATGTGATGTTGCCGTAATGATAACGCACGCCACTATCAAACAGCATACGCCACCATGCTTCATGGGTTTCAGGGCTGATTTCTAAGCGAGAAATTTGGAATTTTCCGTCAAGATAACCACGAGCAAGGGCAAGGTTTGAAATGCTGCTTTTATAGTCATCGTATTTTTGATGCTCAACTAACTCACCTTGTTTTGGCAAGTTTTTACGGAGTGCTGTGAAGTTTTCGTCTTCTGCTGCTTCGCCTGTAATTTCAACGTCTGTTCCGGCAATTTTGCTTGGCTCACCTGGAGTGACATTAGCAATGAGCAAATCTCGCTGACCTTTGCGTTTTTTCAATTCAAAGGTGACTGAAGAACTATAATAACCGAAGACTCGAAGGCCTTTATCGACAGCATCTGAAACTAATTGTTTATACCGATCGGAACCGTCCATTTCACCTTTATCAATGAGTTTGACATTCATATCAGTATTGCGAATGGCACGTTCACCCTTGATCCCGCGGATCTCAATATCCACGGTTTGTTCTGCAAGGGCTGAAAAACTCATCCATCCAAGCAAAAGAGCGGTTATTTTTAACGAAATTTTTTTCATTTTATTACAAGCTAAACTTTAAGAAGATCCACATCAAACCGCCTTAGTTTACCCATAAAATAAGGGGATTACCAACGCAATTATGGATGGGATTTGAAATTGTTATATGCATTTGAGCGTTAATACGACAATGCGATCAAAGAAAGAGTTTCCTTTGCTTTGAAAAAATAGCGATTTTTCTCTTTATTCAGACATTTAACCAAAATGTAACTGGGCCATCATTGGTGAGACTCACTTGCATATCAGCCGCAAATTGTCCGTTGGCAACAGTGACTTTTTCAGCGCATTTTTGCGAAAAATAGCCATACAATTCGTTGGCCAATGCTGGTGCGGCACCTTTTGAGAAACTTGGTCGTAAGCCTTTTTGCGTGTCAGCGGCTAAAGTAAATTGGGATACCACAAGCACTTCGCCACCGATTTGTTGCACATTTAAGTTCATTTTGTCATTTTCATCGCTGAAAATACGGTAATTTAACACTTTCTCAGCGAGTTTATCTGCTTTGGCTCGGTCATCTTCTTTTTCCACGCCTAATAAAACCAATAATCCCTTGCCGATTTGCCCCACAATTTGACCTTCAACTTCTACTTTAGCCTGCGTAACACGCTGAATTAACGCAATCATTTTACTTCCTCTAAATTCGTTTGATCCATTGACCGCTCTTCTGCAAGTACTGCGGCTAATTGTGCGCCGAATAACACCACTGTCCAGCTGATTTGAATCCACAATAACATGATTGGCAACGTCGCCATGGCGCCATAAATTAATTGATAAGACGGGAAGGTGGTGATATACCAAGTAAAAGCTTGTTTCCCTAAAGTAAAGAAAATTGCCGCAATTAATGCGCCTGCTGCAGAGTGTTTGATGCTCACTTTCTTATTTGGCACGACCATATAAATGAGCGTGAAGATAAACCAAGTAGAAAGAAATGGCACAAAGCTGAGGAGTTTTAAGCCAAAAGAGAGGGTTTCCGATTGCTCGAACATGGCTTTGACATAGGAACTTGCGGCAATGCTGGTACCGATTAAAAGTGGACCGAGCGTTAAAATGAGCCAATAAATAGCAAATGACGTAAAAATCGGGCGATTACTGGTGTCTTGCCAAATGCTATTAAGTGTACGGTCGATGGAGTTAATGAGCATTAATGCGACTAAAATCAAACTCACAATCCCCACGGCACTCATTTTCTTGGAGTTATGGACGAATTCATCAATATATTGCCCCACAACATCACTCGCGGAAGGGGCGAAATTGGTGAAGATGAATTCTTTCAATGCCCCGGTTACTTCGTTAAAGACAGGAAAGGCGGAAAAAATCGAAAACACCACCATAATTAATGGCACGATGGCGAGCATGGTGCTGTAGGTGAGTGAACCGGCAGCTTGCGTTAATTTGTTTTCTTGAGAACGCTGCCAGAATAATGCGAGAAAAGACGTTAAGGTCATTAGAGCAAGCCTCCGCAACAATGTTTAAATTTCTTCCCTGAGCCACAAACACAAGGCTGTTTATTGCTTGGGAGCGGCACAGTGGGATCAACAAAATACCAACGGCCATCAATTTTTACAAAAAGTGAATGTTCGTGATGCACTTGCGGCTGTTCGTTGCCTTGAAAATGTGCTTTAAATTCAACCGCACTTTGTGTTTTGGTTAAGGTTTCTGCTTTGATAATATCTAAACCGAGCCATTGCGTTTCATCAGCCCAATCTTGCAGGGCTTTTTCATCTAATAAGGTTTGTTGGCTTGGCACAGTGGTTTGCACAATATAAGGAATATTTTTGAGCACAAACGCGGAATAGCGGGAACGCATAAGTTGTTCCGCTGTTTCTGGAAACAGATTACCTGAATGAAAACGTCCGCAACAATCTTCGTAAGAAAGCGAAGATTGGCACGGACAAAGTGCGGTCGTTTTAGCCGACATTTTAGCCCGCCTGCTGTAAATTACGTAATTGTGAGTTAACAGAACGTTTAAACGCTGGCGCTAATTCCTCAATGGCTAAGGCTTCTTCTAATTCTGCCACACTTGAAGGAGCAGAAAGTAGCGTGTTTAAACGACGAATAGTCCATTCTGGATAAGGACGGTGTTGCAAGATGAGTTCATCGCCTTGATGAATTTCACCTTCTTCGATCACGCGAACATACCAACCTGTCCAGCCTGACTGACGAATTACCTCTCTTGTATTCTCATTCTTGGTATTATGAGATAAACGTTCGCAAGGTTTACGTGGTTGAGACACTTCTAAAAGCGTAGTGCCAATTTTGTAACGATCGCCTATACAGACATTATCTTCATGTAAGCCGGATACCACAAAGTTTTCACCATAAATCGCGCTACCGTGAAAATCAAACTTTTCACCAAGTAGCGTGTTTAAAGCAGGGAAAGACACATCAGACATAAAAAACAAGGCTTTATCAACACCACCGTGATGGGCTTTTAAGCCTACATCGTTACCTTCTGCACCCAGCGTGTGCACTTTTACCATGGATACCGGTTTTTTACGGATAGCACTTTCATATGAGCTACCATCAGGGAATGTTAAGGTTTCTATCAATCCTGTTTTAATAATAAGAATTTTTGCGTTTGACATCTATTTTTCCTGCTTTGAGTTAGTTTTGAGAAATTATACCGTAAAATCACTTAAATTTTGACCGCACTTCGTTTTTTCCTTATTATTCGTTTAAATAAAACCAACAAAACAAAGGAATCTTTATGCAATATTCTCTCGCGCGTACCGAACAAGGTCAAACCCTTGGTATTACCGCAAAAATGGCAAACCGTCACGGTCTGATCGCCGGGGCGACAGGGACGGGTAAAACTGTCACACTACGTAAAATGGCGGAAGCATTCAGTGATGATGGCGTGCCGGTCTTTTTAGTGGATGTAAAAGGCGATTTGTCTGGTTTAGTCAAAGCGGGCACATTCAGTGGCAAAGTGGCGGAACGCATTGAGCAATTTGATTTAGGTGGCGAGAGTTATTTAAATGGCTATCCTGTGTCATTTTGGGATGTATTCGGTGAAACCGGTATTCCGCTTCGTACCACGATTTCTGAAATGGGACCATTATTACTTTCCCGTTTATTAAATTTAAACGCAACCCAAGAAGGCTTATTAAACCTCGTATTCCGAGTGGCAGATGATAAAGGCTTGCTACTCATCGATTTAAAAGATTTACGCGCCATGCTTAAATTTGTAGCAGAGAACGCAAAAACCTTCCAAGTAGAATATGGCAACGTATCAGCTGCGAGTGTGGGTGCGATTCAACGTGCTTTACTGACCCTTGAAAATGAAGGGGCGACAAATCTTTTTGGTGAGCCAGCATTAAATCTTGAAGATTGGTTACAAACCCGTGATGGTCGTGGTGTGATCAATGTTTTAAATTCTGAAAAATTAATTAATTCCCCAAGAATGTATAGTGCATTCTTGCTTTGGTTGATGTCTGAATTATTTGAGCAATTGCCGGAAGTGGGCGATCCAGATAAACCAAAATTTGTGATGTTCTTTGATGAAGCGCATTTACTCTTTGATGGTGCACCGAGTGTGTTGGTGGATAAAGTGGAACAAGTGGTTCGTTTGATTCGTTCTAAAGGGGTAGGGATTTATTTTGTGACCCAAAATCCATTAGATTTACCGGATACCGTATTAGGTCAATTGGGTAACCGCGTACAACATGCGTTACGTGCCTTTACGCCACGCGATCAAAAAGCAGTGAAATCTGCAGCAGAAACATTCCGTTCAAATCCAGCAGTTAATGTGGTGGAAACTATTTCAACTTTAGGTGTGGGCCAAGCATTGATTTCATTCTTAGATGAAAAAGGCATGCCAACGCCCGTTGAAGTGGCGTATGTTTATCCGCCGAAAAGCCAACTTGCCCCGATTACTGAAGAAGAGCGAGCTGCTTGGGTGAAAGACGATGATCTTTATGCATTCTATAAAGATTACGTGGATAATGAATCCGCTTTCGAAGTATTAAATGCGCAAGCGGATTTAGCCGCAGTGCAACAAAAACAAGCCGAACAAGCGCAACAAGAGGAAGAAAGCGGTTTATTTGGTAGCTTAAGCCGAATGATTTTTGGAACACAAAAACGTGGGGATAAACTTTCTCCGACAGAACAAATTGTGAATAGTGTGGCAAAATCAGTGGGTCGCAATATTCGTAATGAAGTGACCAAACAAATCATGCGTGGTATTTTAGGCGCATTGAAAAAATAACGAAAATTTGACCGCACTTTGCGGCAAGAATGAAAAAGGAGATTGTTATGTCTGATGTATTTCACTTAAACCTGACTAAAGCACAACTGAAAGGTGCAACACTCGCTATCGTACCAGGGGATCCTGCACGTAGCGAACGTATTGCTAAAAAACTTGATAACCCTGAGTTTCTTGCAAGTACACGTGAGTTCACTTCTTGGTTAGGCTATTTAAATGGTCAACCGGTGGTAGTGTGTTCAACCGGTATTGGTGGCCCTTCTACGTCTATCTGTGTGGAAGAACTGGCTCAGCTTGGTGTGCGTACATTTTTACGTATTGGCACAACGGGTGCTATTCAACCACACATTAATGTGGGCGATATTCTTATTACAACGGGTGCAGTTCGTCTTGATGGTGCAAGCCGTCACTTTGCGCCAATTGAATATCCCGCAGTGGCAAATTTTGAATGTACTACGGCACTTTTCTATGCAGCTAAAGAAAAAGGTATTGAGCCATTTGTAGGGATTACAGCCTCTTCAGATACGTTCTATCCAGGTCAAGAACGTTATGATACTTATAGCGGCAAAGTGTATCGTGATTACCAAGGCTTGTTAAAACAATGGCAAGATCTCAATGTGATGAACTATGAGATGGAATCAGCCACATTATTTACGATGTGTAATGCTCTTGGCTTACGAGCTGGTATGGTGGCAGGTGTGATTGTGAACCGTACACAACAAGAAATTCCAAATGAAGCCACCATGAAAGATACAGAAGAAAAAGCAGTATCTGTGGTGGTGGAAGCAGCAAGAAAATTGTTAGCGTAAAACTCAGATAAAAAGAACCGCACTTTTTAAAAGTGCGGTTTATTTTTTAACTGTTTTTTCGAGCAAAAGCGGCGGCTTCAGCGACTAATTGGTCATCAGGTCGAATGCCTGTGTAGAGCTCAAATTGTTCAACGGCTTGTAGCACAATCACTTCTGCACCAGAAATCGTTTGTTTACCTTGCTGTTGAGAAAATTGGATAAATGGTGTTTCAGCAGGAATCGCCACCACATCAAAAGCGGTTTGAGCTTGTTGAATAAGATTTTCAGGAAAGGCGAGATCAAATTCTTCTTTTCCACCTTTCATCCCAATTGGCGTAACGTTGACTAAAATGTCTGCCGATTGATTGCCTAAAGATGGGATATATTCATAGTCATAAAGTGCGGCTAAATTTTTACCTGTTTTTTCATTTCGAGCAAAAATCTTAAGATGCTCAAATCCACTGTTTTTAAAGGCTGCGACGACGGCTTTTGCCATACCACCACTGCCTTGTACAATCACTCTACTCTTTTTATCTAATTGATATTCTTCGATAAGTTTAACAATGGCAATATAGTCGGTGTTGTAAGCACGAAGAAAACCTTGATCATTCACAATGGTATTCACAGACTGAATGGCTTGTGCAGAAGGGGAGATTTCATCTAAAAATGGCATACAGCTTTCTTTAAATGGCATCGAAACAGCACAACCTCGAATACCAAGTGCACGAACACCTTTGACAGCGCTTTCAATATCTGTGGTGGTAAAGGCTTTATAGATAAAATTAAGCCCTAATTTTTGATACAGATAGTTATGGAATGTTGTACCAAAATTGCCCGGTCTGCCAGAAAGAGACATGCAAAGTTGGGTGTCTTTGTTAATCATATCGATTCCTTAAATATTCAAATTTATATCATCATCGATAAAATATTGGTTCATTTCGAATGCCGGTTTTGCCGCTTTGTCTTTGCCAACAATACGAGCAGGTACACCTGCTGCAGTGGCATATTCAGGCACAGGCTGGAGTACAACAGAATTGGCGCCGATTTTGGCATATTTGCCCACTTCGATATTGCCGAGAATTTTTGCGCCCGCTCCAATCATTACGCCTTCTCGTACTTTTGGATGGCGATCGCCGGATTCTTTACCTGTACCACCCAGGGTGACGCCTTGCAAGATAGACACATCATTTTCAATCACTGAGGTTTCGCCTACAACAATACCAGTAGCATGGTCAAACATAATGCCGTGTCCAATTTTGGCGGCAGGGTGAATATCTACATCGAAAGCCACTGAAATCTGATTTTGTAAATAAAGTGCGAGTGCTTTTCGATTTTGGTTCCACAAATAATGGGTAATGCGATAGCTCTGAATGGCGTGAAAACCTTTTAGATAAAGCAATGGTGTGGACCACAATTCCACGGCAGGATCGCGGTGGCGCACGGCTTTAATATCACAAGCAGCACAATCAATGATATTGGGCTCGGCCTGATAGGCTTCTTCAATAATTTCACGTAGCGAAATTGCGGGCATGATCGGGTTAGCCAGTTTATTCGCAAGTAAATAACTCAAGGCACTGCCAAGATTTTGATGTTTTAAAATGGTGGAATGGAAAAAGCTGGCGAGCATTGGTTCGCATTCTGCTAATTCTTTTGCCTCTTGGCGAATGTGTTGCCATACTTCTAACGTCATTTTTTCTCCTTATTCGCCTTTTCGTTCACGACCCAATAAGCTCAGTGCGACTTCTTGTGCACTTTTACCACAAAAGAGCATTTGGTAAATTTGTTCTGTAATCGGCATTTCCACGCCTTGTCGTTGTGCTAATAAATAGGTTTCTTTGGTGTTATAAAAACCTTCTACCACTTGACCAATTTCATCCATGGCTTGTTGGCTATCGGTACCTTTACCAAGCATTAAGCCAAACCGACGATTACGGGATTGGTTATCGGTACAAGTGAGCACTAAATCTCCTAAACCAGACATCCCCATAAAGGTTTGCGTATTAGCCCCCATGGATACGCCTAAGCGAGTAATTTCCGCAATCCCACGGGTAATCAATGCTGTTCTGGCATTGGCACCAAATCCCATACCATCTGAAATACCTGCACCAATCGCAATTACGTTTTTAATGGCGCCACCTAATTGAACGCCGATCATATCTTGGTTTACATACACCCGAAAATGCTGACTGCAATGAATCCGAGCTTGAAATTCTAAGGCAAATTTTTCATTACGAGAGGCAAGGGTAATCGCCGTAGGCAAACCTTGAGCCAATTCTTTCGCAAAAGTGGGACCTGAAAGCACTGCTGTCGGAATTCCTTTGCCTAAGGTTTCTTCCACTACTTCTTGTAGTAATCGGCCAGTGTTGCGTTCTAATCCTTTGGTTGCCCAAATTAAACGATGATCAGATTTTAAGTGCGGTCGAATTTTTAACAGAATTTCACCAAAAGCATGACTTGGCACCACAATTAAAATGTCTTTCGATTGGTCAAGTGCAGTTTTCAAATCTAATTCTAAATGCAAACTTTCTGGAAATTCAATATCAGGTAGAAAACGGCGATTTTGACGTTCTTGTTGCATTTGATGAATGTGATCGGGATTGTGCCCCCAAAGATAGGTTGGAGAGCCATTGCGAGAAAATGAGATAGCGAGTGCTGTTCCATAAGAACCGCAACCAAGAATGGTAATTGGAGATTGGGATGGGTTCATTTCAATCACCTTTAAAATAAAAGGGCAGACGGTATCGCCTGCCCTTATCACAATTAATGTTGGGTTTCCTGATTTTCTTCCGCTTCGGCTGCTGCTTGCTGCTTGTTCATGTAATCAATGAACAACGCATCGAAGTTTACCGGAGAAAGGTTTAATGCTGGGAATGTACCACGATTCACTAAGTTAGAAATCAATTCACGAGCATAAGGGAAAAGCATATTTGGGCATTGAGATGTTAAGCAGTGTGCCATTTGAACATCTTCTAAACCGCTGATTGTAAATACGCCAGCTTGTTTCACTTCACAAATAAATGCCACATCACCAGAATCTTCCATGGTGGTTTCTACGTTGATGTTTAACGTGACTTCGTATAAATCTTCACCCACTTGAACGGCTTCAGTGCTTAAATCAAAGCCGAGTTTTGGTTTCCACTCTTGGTGGAAAATATGAGGAAGATTTGGTGCTTCAAAAGAAACATCTTTTACATAAATACGTTGAATTTGAAGCACCGCTTCTTGTTGTTCTTCAGCGGTTACTTCAGGTTGTTGATTTTGTTCAGACATAGAGGATCCTTACTTATGTTTTTTTACTAATGGTAAATTTGCACCCGCCCAAGCCGCTAAACCGTCTTTTAACACATAAACTTTTTCAAAGCCTTGTTTGGTTAAAAGTTCTGCGGACGTAGCAGAAGAAACACCGTTAACATCCACAATGATAAGCGGTTTTTCTTTGTGATGTTCAATTTTGCCTACATTTTGATTTTTAATTTCAGTTGGAAGCAAGTTGACGCTACCAATGATATGGCCGCGTTGGAATTCATCAATAGGGCGTAAATCAATCACCACGGCTTCTTCGTCATTCATTAAGCGAACCGCTTCAGGGTTGGTGATGACGCGATATTTTTGTGTCGCACTTTTAAAAAAGGTGAAAAGTGTCATAAAAAGGACAGCAAACCATGCGATCGTTAAAAAAGTGTGTTTTTGAGCAAATTCAATTGCTTGAGGAATAAATTCTTGCATGTTGTTCTCAACTTAATTTTAATAATGAATAAGAGTTTATCTTCAGATGAAATAAGGCTTTAAGTATAACCGCACTTTAGTTATCTTTCAAAAAAATTATCAAGGAAACGCAACGTTGGCGAAAGCTTATACAATCGGATCAATAAAAATGTGATCGGGATCATAAATATCTTATCTTTGTGTTTATTCTACGCCTAATTAAGTAGAGAATAGCCAAACTTAGATTATAAAACGTGAAAGGAGACGCGCATGAAATTAAAAAAATTAACGGCACTTATGATGCTCGGATTTGGTTTTTCGATCGCACAAGCTGCGGAATTACCTAATATTACAATTTTAGCAACAGGTGGCACGATTGCCGGAAGTGGCGAAACTGCCGTTTCTTCTGCTTATAAAGCAGGGCAACTCAATGTTGATGCATTAATTGATGCGGTGCCCGAAATTAAGCAGCTTGCAAATATAAAAGGTGAGCAAATTGTGAAAATTGGTTCACAAGATATGAGCGATGATGTGTGGTTAAAATTGGCGAAAGCGATTAATGCACAATGTAAAGATACTGATGGTTTTGTGATTACTCATGGTACCGATACCATGGAAGAAACCGCTTATTTCTTAGATCTTACTGCGAAATGTGAAAAGCCAATTGTATTGGTGGGTGCAATGCGTCCTGCGACAGAAAAAAGTGCGGATGGTCCGTTAAACCTTTATAACGCCGTCGTCGTGGCAACGGATAAAAAATCATCAGGTCGTGGCGTATTAGTGGCGATGAATGGTGAAGTATTAGGTGCACGTGATGTGACCAAAATGAGTACCACTGCAGTACAAACATTCCATTCACCAAACTATGGTACCTTGGGTTATATCCATAACAGTAAAGTAGATTACGAGCGTTCACCTGAAAGCAAACACACTGTGAACACACCATTTAACGTAGATAAATTAGACAGCTTACCGAAAGTGGGCATTGTTTATGCTTATTCTAATGCACCAATTGAGCCGTTAAATTCATTATTGGATGCGGGCTATCAAGGCATTGTTTCTGCAGGTGTGGGTAATGGTAACGTGAATGCAGCCCATTTAGAACGTTTAGAAAAAGCGGCGAAAGATGGTGTTGTGGTGGTACGTTCATCTCGTGTGCCAACCGGTTACACGACACGTGATGCTGAAGTGGATGATTCTAAATATGGCTTTGTGGCTTCAGGTACATTGAATCCGCAAAAAGCACGTGTGTTATTACAATTAGCCTTAACACAAACAAAAGATCCAAAAGTGATTCAACAATACTTTGAGGACTTCTAGGAAAGTCATTGAAAGTGCGGTCAGAATTTGAATCAAATTTTAACCGCACTTTCGGATAAAATAGACTAATCCAAGTAATAAATATAGATAATGCACTAGTTTGTTGTTAATATATGTTCCGGAATTATTTTTAAAATTAATATGGAGAAAATATTATGATTTGGGCTCAACTTTTAGTCGTCCTACTCTTTATTTACCTAGGGGCTAGATTAGGCGGTATTGGTATCGGTTTCATGGGTGGTATGGGTGTTGTTGCACTTTCACTACTTGGTTTAAAACCGGGTGCCATTCCGTTTGATGTAATTTCAGTTATCATGTCTGTAATCATGGCGATTGCGGCAATGCAAGTTGCGGGTGGTATGGATTTCTTAGTGAAAATGGCTGAAAAAATCCTACGTAAAAATCCAAAATACATCACTTTCCTTGCGCCAACGGTGACTTATTTTATGACTGTACTTGCGGGTACTGGTCACACAGCGTTCTCAACACTTCCAGTGATTGCTGAAGTGGCAAAAGAACAAGGTATTCGTCCTTCACGTCCACTTTCTATTGCGGTTATCGCTTCACAAATTGCGATTACAGCTTCTCCAATTTCTGCTGCAGTGGTATTCCTTTCTGCTGAATTAGAGAAAAACTTTGGTTTAAGTTACTTACAATTATTAGGTATTTGGATCCCAACTACTTACGCAGCATGTATGATTACTGCGGTGATTTGTAACTTCCTTGGTAAAGATTTGAAAGATGATGAAGTTTACCAAGATCGTCTAGCAAAAGGTTTAATTACTATGCGTGGTGAAATGCAAATTGAGATCAAACCTTATGCAAAACGTTCTGTTGCAATTTTCCTTATCGCGATTTTAGTGGTCATGCTTTATGCAACTGCAATCAGTAAAACAGTTGGTTTAATTCAAAATCCAATTCTTTCTCGTGATAACGCCATTATCTCTTTCATGCTTGCAACTGCAGCCATTATCACTATGGCATGTAAAGTGGATACCGCAAAAATTACTAATGCAGCAACCTTTAAATCTGGTATGTCAGCGGTAATTTGTGTGCTTGGTGTAGCATGGTTAGGTAATACCTTCGTTGAAGGTCATATCGATCAAATTAAAGCGGTATCAGCTGAATTCTTACAACAATACCCTTGGAGTTTAGCGGTAATCTTGTTCTTCGCAAGTACCTTACTTTACTCACAAGCTGCAACTGCAAAAGCATTATATCCAACTGCAATTTTATTAGGTGTTTCTCCGGAAGCTGCGATTGCAGCATTTGCCGCAGTATCAGCATTATTTATTCTTCCTACTTACCCAACCTTAATTGCGGCAGTAGAAATGGATGATACTGGTTCAACTCGTATCGGTAAATATGTATTCAACCACCCATTCTTAGTGCCAGGTGTGATTG
>JABZOY010000034.1:0-15288 GCA_015255025.1 Haemophilus sp. | reverse complement strand
TACTTTGGCCGATCCTAATGGTCCAGTTTGCGGTTGTGGTCGCCGTGGTTGTGTTGAAGCCATTGCATCAGG
Source organism: Haemophilus sp. (assembly GCA_015255025.1). Taxonomy (GTDB): domain Bacteria; phylum Pseudomonadota; class Gammaproteobacteria; order Enterobacterales; family Pasteurellaceae; genus Haemophilus_D. The sequence goes on along the minus strand of JABZOY010000034.1, from coordinate 15,216 downwards.
TCGCGCCATTGAAGCAGTATCTTCTCAATGGGATGATCCTTGTGATCCGAAAGAAGTTTTTGTGCGTTTCCGTCAAAATGATGAAAAAGCGACCGCACTTGTCACACGTTCAGCCCAAGCTATTGCGAATTTAATTGCGGATTTGAAGATTGGATTAGACATGCAAAAAGTCGTGGTTGGCGGTAGCGTAGGATTGGCAGAAGGTTATTTACCGTTAGTTCAATCTTTATTAAGTGAACTTCCCGCTGTTTATCATTGCGAATTAGAAAGTGCTCAATTTGGACAAGATGCAGGCTTGATTGGCGCGGCTTACTGGGTAAAAGATTGCTTATTACAAGCAAAAAATACGGGAGTGGTTTATGGCTAAAAACGGCAATATTTTAAATACCATCAGCTCGTTATATCGTAGTTTAACGAAAACTGAAAAGAAAATTGCGGATGCAATTTTATTGAATCCCGATCTTGCAGTGCAAGCACCTTTAGCTGAAATTGCCGCTCATTTAGAAGTCGGGGAGGCAACCTTTGTGCGTTTTTGCCGCACTCTCGGCTTTAAAGGATTCAGTGATTTTAAATTGGAATTATCCATCGAGCTTGCCACAAAAGATGGCAAAGATAACACCGTATTAGATTCAGATATTACCGATTCTGACAACTCATTGAATATTGCACATAAACTGAAATCTGCCATCAATAACGTGATGGATGAAACCATTAATTTATTAGATTTTGAGCAGTTGGAAGAAGCAGTAAAAGCCATTCAGCAAGCAAATCGAGTCTTTTTATTTGGTGTGGGTACATCAGGTATTACCGCGGAAGATGCCAAAAATAAATTGATGCGTATCGGTGTGCAAGTAGATGCCACGGGTAACAACCATTTTATGTATATGCAGGCATCGTTATTGACGAAAAAAGATGTGGCAATTGGTTTGAGCCATTCCGGTTATTCTCAAGAAACCACTCATACCATGAAAATTGCCAAAGAAAACGGTGCCAAAACCATTGCGATTACGCACAGTTTGCGTTCACCCATCACAGAATATGCCGATCTTGTTTTAGTAAATGGGAATAAGCAAGGCAAGTTGCAAGGCGACTCTATCGGCACGAAGATTGCCCAATTATTCGTATTAGATTTGATTTACGCTTTATTAGTACAGGCATCACAGGAAAGTGCAGTCAAAATAAAGCAAAAAACATTAAATGTCATTTTAGAACAACGTATCAAATAGGAGAGAAAAATGCGTAACTTAAAAGGTATTTTTAGTGCGTTATTAGTATCATTCAATGAAGATGGCTCTATCAATGAAAAAGGTTTGCGTGAAATCATTCGCTATAACATTGATAAGATGAAAATTGATGGTTTATATGTAGGCGGTTCAACAGGTGAAAACTTCATGCTTTCTACGGAAGAGAAAAAACAAATTTTCCGTATCGCGAAAGATGAAGCAAAAGACCAAGTCGCGCTAATCGCACAAGTGGGTAGTGTGAACTTACATGAAGCAGTGGAATTAGGTAAATATGCAACCGAATTAGGCTATGACAGTCTTTCTGCAGTAACCCCGTTCTACTATAAATTCAGCTTCCCTGAAATCAAACATTACTATGACACTATCATTGCTGAAACAGGCAATAACATGATCGTGTACTCAATTCCGTTCTTAACAGGCGTGAATATGGGGATTGAGCAATTCGGCGAACTTTATAAAAACCCGAAAGTGCTAGGTGTGAAATTTACCGCTGGGGATTTCTATCTATTAGAACGCTTGAAAAAAGCTTATCCAAATCACCTCATTTGGGCTGGTTTTGATGAAATGATGGTGCCGGCAGTATCTCTTGGTGTAGATGGTGCGATCGGCAGTACATTCAACGTAAATGGTGTGCGTGCAAGACAAATCTTTGAATTAACCAAACAAGGTAAATTGGCTGATGCGCTTCAAGTTCAACACGTGACCAATGACCTTATCGAAGGCATTTTAGCGAATGGCTTATATCTCACTATCAAAGAGTTATTGAAACTAGAGGGTGTGGATGCAGGTTATTGCCGTGAGCCAATGACAGCGAAAGCAACACCAGAGCAATTAGCAAAAGCAAAAGAGTTAAAAGCAAAATATTTATAAATTAATGGAAAAGTGACCGCACTTACTTCTTTCCTCTCTCTTCAATGGAGGGAGGAAAGAATGTCAGTGTTGTACGGATAAGGAAGGTTATTATGCGTCTCATTCCTCTGAACAATGAACAACAAGTCAGCCGTTGGGCGGCGCGTCATATTGCTGATCGAATTAATCATTTTAAACCTACAGCAGAACGTCCTTTTGTATTAGGTTTACCAACAGGTAGTACTCCACTTAAGACCTATCAAGAATTGATTAAATTAAATCAAGCGGGAGAAGTGAGTTTTAAACATGTGGTGACCTTTAATATGGATGAATATGTGGGCTTGCCAAAAGAACATCCAGAAAGCTATCACAGTTTTATGCATAATAATTTCTTCAATCATATTGATATTCAACCGCAAAATATCAATATTTTGAATGGTAATACCAATGACCATGATGGAGAATGTCGTCGTTATGAAGAAAAAATTAAATCTTACGGCAAAATTCATTTATTTATGGGGGGCGTAGGTGTTGATGGCCATATTGCCTTTAATGAACCTGCGTCTTCTTTAAGTTCGCGTACCCGTATAAAAACCTTAACGCCAGATACTATTATCGCGAATTCTCGTTTCTTTAATAACGATGTAAATCAAGTACCCAAATATGCTTTAACAATCGGTGTAGGGACATTACTTGATGCTGAAGAAGTGATGATTTTAGCTACGGGCCATAATAAAGCCTTAGCCGTGCAAGCAGCGGTAGAAGGCGGTATTAATCACCTTTGGACGGTAAGTGCCTTACAGCTCCATCGCCATTTTGTTTTAGTCTGTGATGAGCCTGCATTGCAAGAATTGAAAGTCAAAACAGTGAAATATTTTACTGAATTGGAAGGACGCGCGATTCATAGTGTGTTATAAGTGCGGTTAATTTTAATTTGATTTTAGGAAGGTATGATGAAGTATGCATTAATTAACAGCGTAATCTACACGAAAAATGAGGTGTTAAGAGATTATGCAGTGGTTATTAAAGGGGAATATATTCAATCCGTTATTCCACAAAGCGAATTAGAAAGTGGGATTAAAACCATTGATTTAAAAGGGCATAATCTCACAGCCGGCTTTATTGATCTGCAATTAAACGGCTGCGGTGGCGTGATGTTTAACGATCAAACAAGCGTAGAAACATTAGAAATCATGCAAGCCACGAACTTAAAATCAGGCTGTACCAGTTTCTTACCAACGTTTATTACTGCACCGGATGAAGATATCAAATACGCAGTAAATATCATGCGTGAGTATTTGAATAAGCATAAAAATCAAGCGCTTGGCTTACACATCGAAGGCCCTTATTTAAGTCTTGAGAAAAAAGGCGTGCATCGCCCAGAATATATCCGTGAAGCGACGCCAGAGATGAAAGATTTCTTATGTGATAATGCGGATGTTATCACCAAGCTTACCATTGCCGCTGAAAACCCAACCGTGCAATATATTCCTGATTTTGTGAAAGCAGGTATTATTGTGTCTATTGGGCATTCTAATGCGACTTATGAAGTAGCGAAAGCCGCTTTTCATAAAGGTGCGACTTTTGCGACTCACTTACACAATGCGATGTCGCCGATCAGCTCAGGACGTGCGATGGGCGTAGTTGGTGCAGTATTAGACTCCGATGTTTACACTGGCATTATTGTAGATGGCGTGCATGTGAATTTTGGTAATGTTCGTTTAGATAAGAAAGCGAAAGGTGATAAACTTTGTATTGTGACCGATTCTATTGCTGCTGCAGGTGCACCACCTGAATTGGAAACCTTCACTTTTGTAGGAAAACCGATTTATGTGAAAGACGGTCGTTGCTACGACGCAAATGGTACGATTGCAGGTGCATCAATTACCATGATGGAATCCATCAAAAATGCTGTGGAATATGTAGAGATTCCATTAGCAGAAGCAATTCGCATGAGTAACCTTTACCCTGCGAGAGCGATTGGCGTAGATGATCGTTTAGGCTCAGTTGAAGCTGGTAAGGTAGCAAACTTGGCGGTGTTCACAAAAGATTATGATGTGATTGGTACCGTATTGAATGGTGAATGGAAACCAAACTAAAGTGCGGTCAAAAATAGCATTGTTTTAAACGTAATCCGATCCTTAAACCGATCGGATTATTTTTTATGGTTGCAATTCGGTGATCTTACCGGTATCCACTTGGAACAATTTTCCTTTTTCCACTTGCATCTCTTTGAGTTGACCTTGAGTGATGGCAGTAACAAAGACTTGAGATCCACTTTGTTGCAAGCGTTCAGCTAGAAGCGCACGTTTATGTTGATCCAATTCAGAGGCAAAGTCATCAATTAAAAAGATACAATGACGTTGTTTTTGAATCATTAAGTGTTCACCTTGGGCTAAACGTAGCGCACACATCAATAATTTTAATTGCCCACGAGAGAGCACATCTTCCACGGGGAGCCCATTAGCTTTAAAGCGAAAATCGGCTTTTTGTGGACCTGAAACCGTATAGCCAATGGCTTTATCTCGCTCAAAGTTTTGCGCCAATAATTCTCCATATTCTGTCTCTTTCTCCCAGCCTTGATGAAAGCTCACAGTAATTTCTAATTCAGGTAAAAATAACTGGCAGGTTTTTTCGATCTCAGGACGTAAGGCTTCTGCATATTCAGCGCGCCAATCACTCACTTGATGGGCTAATTTAGCTAATTTAATGTCCCATATTTTTATTGCAGAATAAGGCTGGTTTTGACTGAGTGCGGCATTTCGTTGTTTTAATAAACGGTTTAAGGCAACCCAAGAGGAATGAAAGCTATTATGGTGGTGGAATAAACCCCAATCTAAAAATGCACGTCGAAAACTTGGTCCGCCATTTAATAGGGTAAGTCCTTCAGGCGTAATTAATTGCATGGGTAAAAGGTGAGCGAGATCGGCAATTTTATTGCCGTCTTCACCGTTTATTTTTGCAATGGTATTACCTTGACGAAGTTTTTGTAAGCCAACAGACCATTGATGCTGACTTTCTTGAATTTGTCCAAAAAGCGTGAAATGAGGTTCGTCGTAAGAAATGATGCGATTTGCGACCGCACTTTTGAAAGAGCGTCCATGTCCTAGATAAAAAATTGCTTCTAATAAGCTCGTTTTTCCGCTGCCATTGTTGCCGACTAAAAAGTTAAAGCCGTGATCAAATTCAAGATCCACGGCATTTAAATTTCTAAATTTTTCAACAATTAAGCGGGAAATGGCCATTATTTCTAGAGGCGCATTGGCATAATGACGTATTCTGCGCTTGCATCTTCGCTGTTTTCAATTAAGCAGCTTGATGATGCATCAGTGAGGCGAATACGTACTTGTTGGCATTTTAAGGCGTTCAATACATCTAAAATGTAAGTCACATTAAAGCCCACTTCCATTTCTTCACCTTGGTAGTTTACATCAACAATTTCTTCCGCCACTTCGTGTTCTGGGTTAGATGCGGTAATTTTTAGTTGGTTTTCACTTAAGTTTAAACGCACGCTACGTACACGTTCATTTGAAAGGATAGATGCACGTACAAAGGCTTGTTTTAAAGTTTCCCAGTTACCTTCTACGATACGAGTTGCATTACGTGGTAATACACGACGGTAATCAGGGAAACGACCATCAATGAGTTTTGAGGTAAACACAATGTGGTTTAAGTGAATACGAAGATTATTCGTGCCGATTTGCAAACGAGCAAGTTCGTCACTGCTTTCTAATAAGCGGTTTAGTTCTAATACACCTTTACGAGGAAGAATAACTGAATGAGTTTGCAGATCTTGATCTAATTCGATCGTACAAACCGCAAGACGGTGACCGTCAGTTGCAACAGTACGTAATAAATTACCTTCGGTTTCAAATTTCATGCCGTTTAAGAAATAGCGGGCATCCTGGTTTGCCATTGAAAATTGAGTTGCTTCAATTAAGCGACGTAAGGTGCTTTGCGGTAAGGCAAAATCCACTTCAGATTGCCAATCCGTCAGATTTGGATATTCTTCAGCAGGTAGAGTAGTGAGGTTAAACTTACTGCGACCAGACTCTACAATGGCGCGATCTTCTTCAAAGGTAACGGTAATTTCAAATTCATCTGACAGTGTGCGGCAAATATCTAAGAATTTTTTAGCCGGAATGGTGAAAGCACCATCTGCCGTTGAAGATGACAGTTGCGTATAGCTAGAAAGCTCAACTTCAAGGTCTGTACCTGTAATCGTTAAACGGTTATCTTCAATTTGTAATAACACGTTATTTAATACAGGAATATTCGGACGGTTGCTTAATACGCCACAAACTTGCTGTAAGGGTTTTAGTAGATTTTCTCTTGAAATGCTAAATTGCATCATTGGCTCCTTATGCAGATAATGTGCGAATTAAATTCGCCCAATCTTCTTGAATACTGCTGTCTTTTTCACGGAATTTTGGCACTTCACGACAAGCATTTAAAACTGTCGTATGGTCGCGTTCAAAGGCACGACCAATTTCCGGTAAGCTTTTATTGGTTAATTCTTTTGCTAACGCCATCGCAACTTGGCGTGGGCGAGTGACTGATCTTGCTCTGCTTTTTGATTTTAAATCAGCCACTTTAATTCGATAGTATTCTGCCACGACTTTCTGAATATTTTCAATGGTTACCAAACGTTCTTGTAAGGCAAGAATATCTTTTAATGTGTCACGAACAAAATCAATATCAATGTGACCACCTTTGAAGTCTTGCATCGCTTTCACGCGGTTTAAGGCACCCTCTAATTCACGAACATTGGTGCGTAAGCGTTGGGCAATAAAGAATGCCACTTCTTCTGGCAGATCCATATTATGTTCTTCTGCTTTTTTCAGCAAAATCGCAACACGAGTTTCTAAATCAGGTGGTTCAATCGCAGTGGTTAACCCCCAGCCGAAACGAGATTTTAGGCGTTCTTCAATTTTCTCAATTTCTTTTGGATAGCGGTCAGAGGTCAAAATAATTTGACGACCAGTTTCAAATAAACTATTGAAAATATGGAAAAACTCTTCTTGTGTTTTTTCTTTTTCTGCGAAGAATTGAATATCATCCACTAATAATGCATCAAGAGAACGATAGAATTTTTTGAATTGATCCATTTTATTATCACGCATTGCTTTTACCATGTGCTGCATAAAGTTATTAGCATGGATATAAAGCACGCGGGCATTCGGTTTATTCGCTAAAATGCCATTACCGATTGCGTGTAATAAGTGAGTTTTACCTAAACCTGTCCCCCCATATAAAAAGAATGGGTTTGCCGTTGGTTCACCAGGTGCAAGGGCAAGTTTTTGACCCACAGCACGAGCGAGTTGGTTTGATTTACCTTCAACAAAGTTTTCAAATAAATGTTTACGATTTAGGTGTGATTCAAATTTAGTCGGCACATCAGATTCTTGCTGAAAACTCACCGCACTTTCTTGATGATTAGTTGTTTGAGTTGAGGATGATTCAACAGCTTTTGGAGCCGGTTTTACCCCTTCTTTTACGATAATTTGTAAATTTGGATTTTTAGCAAGGGCTTGGCAAATTTGATGAATTTGGGCCAAGTAATGATTTTCTACCCAGCTTTTCACAAACATATTTGACGCATATAACACCACTTGATCTTGCGAGATGATATCCGCTTGTAATGGGCGTAACCATGTGCTGAGATCCATCGGGGAAACCTGATCTTGTAGTTGTGATAAGCAATCTTGCCATAGGGTAGAAAGGCTCACGATAAATTATCCTTATGTTATATGCGTATAAAATAAAAGCCGCAAAAGTGCGGTTAAAAATCGAAGAGAATTTTACAATAATTTAGGCAAAAGATCTTCTGTTGGTCGTCAAAAAAAGACAAAAAGGTTGCTTGAGATTTTGTCCAAAATCCGTATAATCCCCACGATTTTAGAAGAAACGGAAGATTATTTCGGAATTTTCTCTTTTCTTATTTGACGAAAGCCCAATTTATGATTAAAATTGCGGTCTATTTTTTATAACCCTTGTTGTGTTTTGAATATCAAAACAGTAAACCATTTTGATTTAGGTAGATTACAATGAAACGTACATTTCAACCTTCTGTATTAAAACGTAGCCGTACTCACGGTTTCCGTGCTCGTATGGCAACTAAAAACGGCCGTCAAGTTTTAGCTCGTCGTCGTGCTAAAGGTCGTAAGAGTTTATCTGCATAATCACCTCTTTTAGTGATTAAGCTAAACTTCTCTCGGGAGTTACGATTGTTAACTCCCACTCAATTCAAAAATGTCTTCGAACAACCGTTTCGAGCAAGCACCCCTGAAATTACCATTCTCGCACGCAAAAATAATCTTGAGCATCCACGCTTAGGTTTAACTGTGGCTAAAAAACATCTTAAACGAGCGCACGATCGTAATCGTATTAAACGTTTAGTTCGTGAAAGTTTTCGTTTATCTCAACATAATTTGCCCTCTTGTGACTTTGTCTTTGTGGCGAAACGTGGCATTGGTCAGCTTGATAATCAAACGTTTTTACAAACTTTGGATAAATTATGGGCACGTCACATTCGTTTGGCACAAAAATCCTCATCGCTTTAATTAAGTTTTATCAAGTAGCGATTAGCCCTTTAATCGGGCCGCGTTGTCGTTTTGTGCCAACCTGTTCTTGCTATGGTATTGAGGCGTTAAAAACACATGGATTGTTAAAAGGTAGTTGGCTTACGCTAAAACGTGTATTAAAATGTCACCCCTTAAGCGCCGGTGGATTCGATCCTGTTCCGCCGAAAAAGATTAATAATAACGATGAGAAAAAATAATGGACTCAAGACGTAGCCTATTAGTGCTTGCACTACTCTTTATTTCTTTCCTTGTTTATCAGCAATGGCAACTTGATAAAAATCCACCTGTTCAACAACAGACCACGGAACAAACAACAGCCGCCTCTTCTGATGTCCCGGCAAGTTCTTCTTCATCTGCTGAAGTAGTGGCAGATTCACAAACAAAAGGTCAAATTATCACATTAGAAAATGATGTACTCCGTTTGAAAGTGGATACATTAGGTGGTGATGTAATCAGTTCTGAATTATTAAAATATGATGCAGAATTAGATTCCAAAGAACCTTTCGTTTTATTAAAAGATATAAACGAGCATGTTTACATTGCACAAAGCGGCTTAATCGGTAAAAACGGGATCGATACAAAAGCAGGTCGTGCACAATATCAAGTTACGGGTGATAATTTCAAATTAGCAGAAGGTCAAAATGAACTTTCAGTGCCATTAACATTTGAAAAAGATGGTGTGACTTATCGTAAAATCTTTGTGTTAAAACGTGATAGTTACGATGTCGGTGTTAACTTTGAAATTGTGAACCAAAGTGGTAGTGCAATTGAAGTTGAACCTTACGGCCAATTAAAACACACATTAGTTGAAAGCAGCGGTAACGTGGCAATGCCTACTTATACCGGTGGTGCGTATTCTTCTTCAGAAACCAATTACAAAAAATACAGCTTCAGCGATATGAAAGATAAAAATCTTTCTATCGATACCAAAGCAGGTTGGGTTGCTATTTTACAACACTATTTCGTATCAGCTTGGATCCCAAATCAAGATGTAAATAACCAACTTTATAGTATTACAGACAGTAAAAATAACGTTGCGTCTATTGGTTATCGTGGTCCAGTCGTTTCTATTCCAGCAGGTGCAACAGAGACTATTACCAGCTCATTATGGACAGGTCCGAAATTACAAAACAAAATGGCTGAAGTGGCTAACCACTTAGACTTAACTGTCGATTATGGTTGGGCATGGTTCATCGCGAAACCATTATTCTGGTTATTAACTTTCATTCAAAGTATTGTATCTAACTGGGGTGTGGCAATTATTTGTGTCACCTTAGTGGTTAAAGCGATTTTATATCCGCTTACAAAAGCACAATACACTTCTATGGCGAAAATGCGTATGTTGCAACCGAAAATGCAAGAAATGCGCGAACGTTTTGGTGATGATCGCCAACGTATGAGCCAAGAAATGATGAAACTTTACAAAGAAGAAAAAGTAAATCCACTTGGTGGTTGCTTACCATTAATCCTTCAAATGCCAATTTTTATTGCATTATACTGGACGTTTATGGAAGCCGTTGAACTTCGTCATGCGCCATTCTTTGGTTGGATTCAAGATTTATCAGCACAAGACCCTTACTACATTCTCCCAATCTTAATGGGCGGATCAATGTTCTTGTTACAAAAAATGTCACCGACACCAGTTGCCGATCCAATGCAACAAAAAGTGATGAATTTCATGCCGTTGATCTTCATGTTCTTCTTCCTCTGGTTCCCGGCAGGTCTAGTACTTTACTGGTTAGTGTCTAACTTAATCACTATCGTACAACAACAAATGATCTACCGTGGTTTAGAGAAAAAAGGGTTACATACCCGTAAAAAATAACAGATAGAAGGCATCGAAAGATGCCTTTTTTCTATCATTGATTGATATATAATCACATGGGCGTATTAATGCGCCCTCTCATTTTTTTATCGCAGATAAAAGTGCGGTCAATTTTTAGTGAGTTTTTATGAAAGAAACAATCGTCGCACAAGCGACAGCGCCTGGTCGTGGTGGTATTGGTATTTTGCGTGTATCAGGTCCAAAAGCGGTTGAAGTGGCACAAGCGGTACTAGGTAAATGTCCTAAACCAAGAATGGCAGATTATTTACCTTTTAAAGATGCTGATGGCACAGTATTAGATCAAGGCATTGCACTTTACTTTAAATCGCCGAATTCTTTTACAGGTGAAGATGTATTGGAATTGCAAGGTCATGGTGGGCAAGTAGTATTAGATTTGTTGCTAAAACGAATCTTACAACTTGATGGTGTTCGTCTTGCGCGTCCCGGTGAATTTTCAGAACAGGCTTTTTTAAACGATAAATTAGATTTAGCTCAAGCAGAAGCCATTGCAGATTTGATTGATGCCACTTCGGAGCAAGCCGCTCGTTCGGCATTAAAATCATTACAAGGTGAATTTTCCAATAAAGTAAATCAGTTGGTGGATTCCGTGATTTATCTTCGTACTTATGTGGAAGCGTCGATTGATTTTCCCGATGAAGAAATTGACTTTTTGGCAGACGGTAAAATCGAAGCAAAATTACGAGAAATTATCACTCAGCTTGATTTAGTCCGTAGCGAAGCAAAACAAGGCTCGATTTTACGTGAAGGGATGAAAGTGGTGATTGCCGGTCGTCCAAATGCAGGTAAATCCAGTTTACTGAATGCTTTAGCGGGCAGAGAAGCGGCCATTGTGACAGATATTGCAGGAACAACGCGTGATGTGTTACGTGAGCATATTCATATTGATGGCATGCCTTTACATATTATTGATACTGCAGGGCTTCGCGAAGCGACAGATGAAGTTGAACGTATCGGCATCTCGCGTGCGTGGACTGAAATTGAGCAAGCCGATCGTATTATCTTAATGTTAGACAGCAGTGATCCTGATAGCCAAAATATTGAAAAAGTGCGGTCAGAATTTTTATCGAAATTGCCAAATAATATGCCAGTGACCATTGTTCGTAATAAAGTCGATTTAAGCGGTGAGGCAGTTGGGATAAAAGAAGAAAATGGAACAACGACCATTTGTTTATCGGCTCAAACGCATCAAGGCGTAGATTTATTACGTGAGCATTTAAAACAGGCGATGGGTTTCCAAACCGGCATGGAAGGTGGCTTCTTAGCACGTCGTCGTCATCTTGATGCTTTAGAAAAAGCGGCCGAACATTTACAAATTGGGTTAGTTCAATTAACAGAGTTTCATGCGGGTGAATTGTTAGCAGAGGAACTTCGTTTAGTACAAGCTAATCTCAGTGAAATTACGGGGCAATTTACCTCGGATGATTTACTCGGTAATATTTTCAGCTCTTTTTGTATCGGAAAATAGGTTTTAGGTTATGACTTTTCATATGTTGTGGGTCATTGCGCTTGGTCTTTCGATGGATGCGTTTGCAGTATCCATTTCCAAAGGTTTGGCAATGCGCGCTTTTCGATGGAAACAAGCACTGGCCATTGCATGCTGTTTTGGGCTATTTCAAGGCATTATGCCGGCAATCGGCTATGTTGTCGGACTACAATTTAGTCAGATGATTCAAAATTGGGATCATTGGATTGCCTTTGCTTTACTTGCGATTATCGGTGTGAATATGATTCGAGAAGGGCTGAGCTCAGATGATGAACCTGCGCCCTCATTGATTAGTTTAAAACACTTACTAACACTTGGTGTGGCAACGAGTATTGATGCGTTAGCTGTTGGTGTCTCTTTTGCTTTTCTTTCTGTGGACATTTTGTTGGCTGTCTTCATCATTGGTTTAATAACCTTTGCCATTTCTTTTATTGGTGTAAAGAGCGGTCATTTTTAGGGAAAAAATTCAAAAGCAAAGCAGAGATTTTTGGCGGTTTAGTGTTATTAGTCATGGCTGTGAAAATCCTACACGAACATGGTGTTTTTTAAGTGCGAATTTTCGCCTTTTAGATTATAATCTTACGAACTTTGTCTTTTTTAAAAGGGTAATAATTGAATGTTAATTGAAAAAATGCATGGCATCGCCCATAGCTTTATCGGAAAAGCGATCTTTGCTTTAATTCCAGTTTCATTTTTGATTGGTGGGATGTCAGGTTATCTGTATAGCAGCAATGATAGTTTTGCGGCAAAAGTAAATGGCGAGACTATCTCTCAACAAGATTTCTTAAATCGTTATAACCAAGAGTTTGAAGCGCGAGCTCAACAAGAAGGCGAGAGCTTCTTAGCGAAAACTGACTCTGTGGAATTTGTGACTGCACTTCGTCAAAATTTAATTCAACGTTTGGTGGATCAAGAATTAATCCGTCAATATGCGAAAGAATTAAAATTAGGTGTAAGTGATGAGATGATCAAACGTGCGATTGTAAGCGATCCTAACTTACAATCTAACGGTAAATTTGATAACGCTCGTTATCAACAATTATTGACTCAAAATGGTTTAACATCTGATACTTATGCGGCTATTTTACGTAATGCATTAACACTTGAACAAATGCAAAACGGTTTGGCAGACAGTGAGTTTGTTGTACCAGCCCAAGTAAAAGATAACGCACAAGTCTTTTTCCAAAAACGTATCGCTCGTCTTGCAACTCTTCCATTAGCCGATGAAATTGCAAAACAAAAAGTAACAGACGAAGAAATTAAAGCGTATTACGATGCGAATGCGAAATCACTTGTTCAACCTGAACAGGCGAAAGTACAATATATTCGCGTTTCAGCGAATGAATTAGGTAAATTACAACCTGTAACTGAAACACAAATTGCGCAATATTATCAAGAAAATAAAGCGCAATTCATTAGCCAAAAATTAGCACATATTCAATTATCAACGGAGAAAGAAGCGGATGCCGTTTATCAAGAACTGCAAAAAGGCGCTGATTTTGCTGAGTTAGCAAAAACAAAATCCCTAGATAAACTTTCTGGTGCTCAAGGTGGTGAATTAGGTTGGGTAAAAGACAACGAATTACCGAAAAACTTTGAAGATGCAGCATTATTATTAAATGTTGGTCAATATAGTACACCGGTTAATGTGGATGGGGCTTACCATATTATTTTAGTGCAAGATCGTAAAGAACGTACTTTAGAAGAAGTGAAAGAACAAATCGCAGAGACTGTACGTAAAAACTTAGCAGAAAGCCGTTTCCAAGCGGTAGAAAAAGCGGTTCGTGAAAAAGCAGCAGAAAGCAGTGATTCTTTAGCTTCGGTAGCTGAAGCTGCTGGTGTGAAAATGGAAGAAACGGATTACTTTGGTAAAAATAATGTCCCTGCGGCATTAAATTTCCCAAATGTGACTTCTGCTATTTTTGAATCTGATATTGCAAACGGCGGTGCAAATTCTGAGCCATTAACGGTTGGTGAAAATGAATTTGTTGTGGTACGTGTCGTGGATCATAAAGCTGAAGGTTTACAAAGCCTTGATGAAGCAAAATCAACGATTGAGCAGTTCTTAAAACGTGAAAAAGCCGATAAAGTATTAGCTGAAAAAGCAGAGCAAGCGGTTAAAGCGCTATCTGCCGATCCAACCAAATTACCTGCCGGTATTAGTTTTGGTGAGCCACAAACCTTTACGTTAGTGGATAATAAAGATCCAGTGCTTTATGAAGGTGTATTTGCCATTGCAAAACCACAAGATGGCAAAGCGGCTTATCAAGTTGGTCGTAACAGCAAAGGTGATGTGATTGTGGTTGCCCTTGAACGAGTAGAGGAACCTACTTTAGATGAGCAAGAATTAGCGAAATTTAGCACTCAACTTGTTCGTGCGCGTCAAGGTGAATTGCAAGGACAGTTAATGCAAGCATTGCGTGAAAAAGCACAAATCGAGATTAATACCAGCTTTATTAATCAAGATGATTCAGAAGAAGGTGCGGCTCACTAAGCCGATTGAAATGTCATTCATCATCAATTTCTGATGGAAAATAAAAGCAAAGTGCGGTAAATTTTGACCGCACTTTTTTATATAAAACAAGGAGAAGACTATGGCTCAAGAAACCATTTTTAGTAAAATTATTCGCAAAGAAATTCCTGCCAATATTGTTTATCAAGATGAATTAGTGACCGCATTCCGTGATATTTCACCACAAGCGAAAACCCATATTTTGATTATCCCAAATAAAGTGATTCCAACGGTTAATGATGTGACAGAACAAGATGAAGTCACCTTAGGTCGCTTATTTACGGTCGCGGCTAAAATCGCTAAAGAAGAAGGAATTGCCGAAGACGGTTATCGTTTAATCGTGAACTGTAATAAACATGGTGGACAAGAAGTATTCCATATTCATATGCATCTTGTTGGTGGTGAACCTTTAGGTAGAATGTTGGCGAAATAATGAAAAAGATCCTCATTACAGCAACGGTATTATTTTTAACTGCTTGTTCATCTACACCAAATATTGTGGGAACCAATAAGCCAATTTTAAATATGACGGCAAATTTAGCGCCGGCTTTAGATGTCGATTTGTCGGATAATACCGCGGCTTTAAAAAATAAAACTACGCAACAGCTCAATGTGCTTTACCATCTTTATTGGTATAACACACAAGGTGTAACGCAAGTTTGGCCGAATCAGCAAGAAAGCCAATCAGGCAATATTTT
>JABZOY010000033.1:0-15329 GCA_015255025.1 Haemophilus sp. | reverse complement strand
GTATGGACGATCTCATTGAAATGGAAAAAGCAAGCCACGCGACTTTTGGCTATGACAAGATGCAACTTTGGGATAAAGCCAAACTTAAACAACATTTAGGCAGTGATATTTATGTGGGTGGTTTATACGATAGCAATTCAGGCCACTTACACCCACTTAACTATTGCTTAGGCTTAGCAAAAGCTTGCTTGGGTTTAGGCGTGCAGATTTATGAACAATCGCCTGTTGTGGATTTAGTGGAAAAATCAGGTTGCATTGAAGTCAAAACCGATAAAAGTGCGGTCATTTCTCAAGACGTTATTTTAGCCACCAACGCTTATATTGATGTACTACCGAAGTCCATTCATCACGGTATTAATCGCAAAATTTTACCGGTCGAGAGCTTTATTATTGCGACCGAACCTTTAGATCAAGCCACGGCTGACTCAGTGATCAACAATGGCATGTCTGTTTGCGATAACAATATCTTGCTCGATTACTACCGCTTGAGTGCGGATAACCGTTTGTTATTTGGTAGTGACTCAAGCTCAGAAAAAGATATGGTGCAAATTATGCGTGGCAATATGTTGCATGTTTTCCCACAGTTAGAAAATGTCAAAATTGACTATGGCTGGGCAGGGCCAATTGATATGACAATGAACGCAAGCCCGCATTTTGGTCGTATCTCACCGCATATTTACTTTGCGCAAGGTTATTCTGGACACGGTGTCGCTCTCACTGGACTTGCAGGACGCATTATTGCAGAAGCAATTTTAGGTAATGACGAACGTTTGAGAATTTTTGAAGGGTTGAAAGTCCCTTCGTTTTACGGTGGAAAATATCTTAAAAACTTAGCCACCAAGATCGGCGTGCAATATTACAAATTCCTCGATCGTTATCGTTAATTAAAAAACAAAAGGCGTGTTAAATACACGCCTTTATTGTTTCGATGACATTTAAGGTTTAATGTCTCGTAAAATAGGATTTTGCATGGAAATCAAGGTTTCCGTCGATTGAATTTCATCAATCAGCTGAATCTTAGTCGCCAACACAGAATGTAATTCAGCAATGGTGTGCGTCATCACTTTGATAAAAATAGAATAATTTCCCGTGGTGTAATAGGCTTCCACCACTTCATCAAAAGTGTCGAGTTTTTTAATCACTTTTTCGTAATCTTTTGCGCTTTTCAAAATAATGCCAATAAAGCAACATACATCATAGCCCAGTTTACGCTCATCAATAATTGCTTTTGTGCCTTCAATCAAACCAGACTGACGCATTTTCTCTACACGAACATGAATTGTACCCGGGCTTACGCCAAAGTTTTTGGCCATTTCTGCATAAGGTGTACGAGCATCTTTAGTCAGTACACGGAGAATTTGGCGATCAAGTGTATCGATATTGTTCATAAAACACTCCTTATTAGATCTTTTTCAAAATATCTTCTTTATTTTTGATAATATTCAACATTTAAAACAATGTAAAGAAATTACTTGAAATAATTTGTCATTTTATTGAATAATGCACAACAAATCTTAGCAGTTATTATAAAAAGAAGGATAAATATGAAAAAGACGTTTATTTTACAACAACAAGAAATCAGCTTTGTGAAGAACACCTTTACTCAAAACTTGATTGAACAACTTGGCATTATCGAAGTACAAGGTCCAATCCTTAGTGAAGTTGGCAACGGTATGCAAGATAACTTATCAGGCATTGAGAAAGCGGTTCAAGTAAACGTGAAATGTATCCCAAACGCCGTTTATGAAGTCGTTCACTCATTGGCTAAATGGAAACGCCATACTCTCGCACGTTTCCACTTTAAAGAAGGTGAAGGCTTATTTGTTCATATGAAAGCATTACGTCCAGATGAAGATTCATTGGATCAAACTCACTCTGTTTATGTGGACCAATGGGACTGGGAAAAAGTGATTCCTGAAGGTCGCCGTAACTTTGCTTATTTAAAAGAAACGGTACGTTCTATCTATCGTGCAATCCGTTTAACTGAATTAGCCGTAGAAGCTCGCTTTGATATCCCATCAAGCTTGCCAAAAGAAATCACCTTCGTTCACAGTGAAGATTTAGTGAAACGCTACCCAGATCTTTCAAGCAAAGAGCGTGAAAACGCCATTTGTAAAGAATATGGTGCCGTGTTCTTAATTGGTATCGGTGGCAAATTATCAGACGGTAAACCACATGATGGTCGTGCACCAGACTACGATGACTGGACAACTGAATCAGAAAACGGCTACAAAGGTTTAAACGGCGATATTTTGGTATGGAACGCTGAGTTAGGTAAAGCGTTTGAACTTTCTTCAATGGGTATTCGTGTGGATGAATCTGCATTACGTTTACAAGTTGGTTTAACCGGTGATGAAGATCGCTTAAAAATGGATTGGCACCAAGATTTATTAAACGGCAAATTACCTCTCACCATCGGTGGTGGTATCGGTCAATCTCGTATGGCAATGCTTTTACTTCACAAAAAACACATTGGTGAAGTGCAATCAAGCGTATGGCCAAAAGAAATGTTAGAACAATATCAACATATTCTTTAATCGAACGAGAAGATAAAAAAGTGCGGTGAAATTTCACCGCACTTTTTTATCTTCTCGTTCGATTAAAGAATATGTTGATATTGTTCTAACATTTCTTTTGGCCATACGCTTGATTGCACTTCACCAATGTGTTTTTTGTGAAGTAAAAGCATTGCCATACGAGATTGACCGATACCACCACCGATGGTGAGAGGTAATTTGCCGTTTAATAAATCTTGGTGCCAATCCATTTTTAAGCGATCTTCATCACCGGTTAAACCAACTTGTAAACGTAATGCAGATTCATCCACACGAATACCCATTGAAGAAAGTTCAAACGCTTTACCTAACTCAGCGTTCCATACCAAAATATCGCCGTTTAAACCTTTGTAGCCGTTTTCTGATTCAGTTGTCCAGTCATCGTAGTCTGGTGCACGACCATCATGTGGTTTACCGTCTGATAATTTGCCACCGATACCAATTAAGAACACGGCACCATATTCTTTACAAATGGCGTTTTCACGCTCTTTGCTTGAAAGATCTGGGTAGCGTTTCACTAAATCTTCACTGTGAACGAAGGTGATTTCTTTTGGCAAGCTTGATGGGATATCAAAGCGAGCTTCTACGGCTAATTCAGTTAAACGGATTGCACGATAGATAGAACGTACCGTTTCTTTTAAATAAGCAAAGTTACGGCGACCTTCAGGAATCACTTTTTCCCAGTCCCATTGGTCCACATAAACAGAGTGAGTTTGATCCAATGAATCTTCATCTGGACGTAATGCTTTCATATGAACAAATAAGCCTTCACCTTCTTTAAAGTGGAAACGTGCGAGAGTATGGCGTTTCCATTTAGCCAATGAGTGAACGACTTCATAAACGGCGTTTGGGATACATTTCACGTTTACTTGAACCGCTTTCTCAATGCCTGATAAGTTATCTTGCATACCGTTGCCAACTTCACTAAGGATTGGACCTTGTACTTCGATAATGCCAAGTTGTTCAATCAAGTTTTGAGTAAAGGTGTTCTTCACAAAGCTGATTTCTTGTTGTTGTAAAATAAACGTCTTTTTCATATTTATCCTTCTTTTTATAATAACTGCTAAGATTTGTTGTGCATTATTCAATAAAATGACAAATTATTTCAAGTAATTTCTTTACATTGTTTTAAATGTTGAATATTATCAAAAATAAAGAAGATATTTTGAAAAAGATCTAATAAGGAGTGTTTTATGAACAATATCGATACACTTGATCGCCAAATTCTCCGTGTACTGACTAAAGATGCTCGTACACCTTATGCAGAAATGGCCAAAAACTTTGGCGTAAGCCCGGGTACAATTCATGTTCGTGTAGAGAAAATGCGTCAGTCTGGTTTGATTGAAGGCACAAAAGCAATTATTGATGAGCGTAAACTGGGCTATGATGTATGTTGCTTTCTGGTCTTTGTATGACCATGATGGGTTTATTCCCATGGGCAACTTCAGGCATTGCCATCATGTGGGTAATGATCTTCTTAAATGGTTGGTTCCAAGGTATGGGTTGGCCTCCATGTGGTCGTACAATGGTACACTGGTGGTCTAAATCAGAACGCGGTACTATCGTATCTATCTGGAATACCGCACACAACATCGGTGGTATGATGCCGGGTGCAATGGTGCTATTAGCAAGTGCCGTGTTCTTCAGCACTCATGGTATCGAAGCACAAGCAAAAGACATTTGGCAACAATCCCTCTACTATCCGGGTATTGCTGCAATGATCTGTGCAATTCCAGTTTACTTCGTGATGCGTGATACTCCACAATCTTGTGGTTTACCATCAATCGAAAAATGGCGTAATGACTACCCAGATGACTATAACGAAAAAACTTACGAAAACGATTTAAGCACAAAAGAAATCTTCGTAACCTATGTATTGAAAAACAAATTGTTATGGTACATCGCGATTGCTAACGTATTCGTATACTTAATCCGCTACGGCGTATTAAAATGGTCTCCGGTTTACTTAAGTGAAGTAAAACACTTCAACATCAAAGGTACCGCATGGGCTTACACAATCTATGAATTAGCAGCAGTTCCAGGTACATTATTATGTGGTTGGGTATCAGATAAAGTCTTCAAAGGTAAACGTGGTTTAACCGGTTTCATCTTCATGATCTTAACTACAGCAGCAGTTGTAGCATACTGGATGAACCCAGCTACACCTGAAGCAGAGCTTGCAAACTATGCAGCTTGGTATGAAAACCCATATCAATTAACTGACTTCATCTTAATGACCTTAATCGGCTTCTTAATCTACGGCCCTGTAATGTTAATCGGCTTACACGCGCTTGAGCTTGCACCGAAAAAAGCAGCAGGTACAGCAGCAGGTTTCACCGGTTTATTCGGTTACTTAGGTGGTACAGTTTCAGCTGTTATCGGTTGGGCAGCACAACACTATGGCTGGGACGGCGGTTTCTACGTCATGATCGGCGGTGGTATCTTAGCGGTGTTATTACTCTTCATCGTAATGGTTGAAGAAGGTAAACACAAAGCAAGATTAGGCGATACCTACGGTACTAAATAATCCATAAATTAAAGGCGACAGGCGAAGGCTTGCCGCCTTTTTTATTACAAAAAACAACTGAATCTTTAACCGCACTTTAAAAGGAGAACACACAATGAAACTCAAAACTTTAGCGCTTTCTTTATTAGCTGCAGGCGTACTTGCAGGATGTAGCGCACACTCTTCTGTGGACACTATGAAATCAGACAAAATTATCATTGCTCACCGTGGTGCAAGTGGTTACTTACCAGAGCATACACTTGAGTCTAAAGCGCTTGCATTCGCACAACATGCAGACTACTTAGAACAAGACTTAGCGATGACAAAAGACGGTCGTTTAGTGGTTATCCATGACCACTTCTTAGATGGTTTAACTGACGTGGCGAAAAAATTCCCAAATCGTCATCGTAAAGATGGTCGTTACTACGTAATCGACTTCACCTTAAAAGAAATTCAAAGTTTAAATATGACTGAAAACTTTGAAACTAAAGATGGTAAACAAGTTGCAGTATATCCAGGCCGTTTCCCACTTTGGAAATCACACTTCAAAATCCATACTTTTGAAGATGAGTTAGAATTCATCCAAGGTTTAGAAAAATCGACTGGTAAAAAAGTGGGTATCTATCCTGAAATCAAAGCGCCTTGGTTCCACCACCAAAACGGCAAAGACATTGCAGTTGAAACCCTTAAAGTGTTGAAAAAATACGGTTACGATAAGAAATCTGACATGGTTTACTTACAAACCTTCGACTTCAATGAGTTAAAACGTATCAAAAACGAATTGCTACCAAAAATGGGCATGGATTTAAAACTTGTTCAATTAGTGGCATACACCGACTGGCATGAAACTGAAGAAAAAGACGCGAAAGGCAAATGGGTGAACTACGATTACGATTGGATGTTCAAACCAGGTGCAATGGCTGAAGTGGTAAAATACGCTGACGGCGTTGGCCCAGGCTGGTACATGTTAGTGGATAAAGAAAAATCTAAACCAGGCAATATCGTGTACACCCCATTAGTGAAAGAACTTGCACAATACAAAGTGGAATTACACCCATACACAGTGCGTAAAGATGCGTTACCTGAATTCTTCACTGACGTAAATCAAATGTACGATGCGTTATTGAATAAATCTGGTGCAACCGGTGTATTCACTGACTTCCCAGACACTGGCGTTGAGTTTTTGAAAAAACAAAAATAATACGTAAGTAAAAGTAATAAAAAGAGCGGTCAAAATTCGTTGTGATTTTTGACCGTTTTTTTTAAAACAAGAAAGTAAAACTATTAGTTTTGCTAAAACTTTTGGATATAGATGCCAAAACTATACAGCGTTGAATAATCTTTTAAACTTAAACCAATTTCCTTCTTGCTCTTTATTTTTTTGTACTTCATTTTTTAATTCTAATTCAAGGATAATTCCTTTATTGATCTCTTCACAATCTTTAAGTGTATGAAGATTTAATAGATTTTTTTTACAATACGAAACATATTCAAATTTTTCAAAGGATAAAATATCTTTTGGAATATCAGGTGATAACTTTTCTGCCATAGCTTTAACCCAATCTTCAGATAGATTTTTATACCTTACTTCATTGTAAGACTTAGATTCTAAAACTCCATAAACCCTTATTTTACTTATGTCGTCTTTTTTGTATCCATTTATAAAATCTTTAACTTTCTTAATCTCATCGTCTTTAATATTATATGTCATGTCCTCAAAAACATTCTTAAATTCTTTGAAAATGCATTTTCTAGGGGAGGATATTCTAATGGATTTCATATTGTCATTGTTTATAGCCAATCTTATTCTTCTATTTTCCTCATTATCATTCCCAACTATCTCAATCAATGATTCCTGTCCGACAGACCATAATATATTTACATCATGAATTAATTTATTTTTATCAAGTATATTACAAGACGTTTTCAACGTTATACCTTCTTCCTCCGCAATTTTGCTTATAAATAAGAACTCATCATCTGCCAATCTTATGCTCGCATAATCCACTTTTATACTTAATCTTGAGAGAGTCTTATCTAAAAAAACATCAAAAACCCCATCAATAAAAAGTGGAAATAACAATAAAATACTAAAAAATAAAACTCCAACACCAGAGGAGATATCATCAATAAAAATAAAAAATAAATAAATTAAAAAATAATAAAAAATAAGTAAAAATAAAAGTTTATAATTAACACCAAATATTAAAAAACATAAATATAATACAATAGGAAAAAGAACAATTCCAAATACATACAAAGTCCATTCTCTCTTACCCAAGATCTTTTCATGTACAAAACAAAAAACCAAAAAAAAATGAAAATGCAAAAAACACAAATACAACAGCCCAAATCCCAATGAGATAAATATATAACTTAATGAATCCCCTACGCTCAGCTGTGATGGAATATAATTTATATAAAAGAAACAATATATAAATATTAAGACTGCACCAACTGCAACGCCTACACCAGAAAATATACTTAAAAATTTTTTATACTCAATTAACTTATCTAAGAATGTATTTTTGTTTTTCTTACCTAACAAACGATCCAATTGGTATTTATTCTTTGCCATAACGATTCCTTTATAATAAAGGCAATAACCATTCAGTTATTGCCTGTTAATTATAGCTAAACTTGCATTATAGCATTCCTAAAAATCTACATCCAAGTGCTATCTTCAGATCTATCTTCTAGATACTAGGATTTGCTCAGTACAGAATACATCCTCTAGGTTTGGTATCATTGCTGCAATATGACCATCAAGGTTCTAAATGGCTATCGATATATTGATCTACAATCAAGTTCTATGCTTAAAATGCTGTCAAATTTTCAATAGTTTTGAATTCTATCTATTTTTTTGTTATTAGTATGTATCTCTTAATAACAAAAAAGCTTGCCATTCATCTCAGCAAGCCCTTCTAAAATCTAACTATTACGCAAACTGCTTTTTATTCTCTAAATAGCGTTTTGCACATTCTGCTGCAGCAACTAAGCCACCTGCCATCATAATAATATCTTTAATCACGAGTCGGCCAGCACCAGAGAGATATGGGAAGCCATAATTAGGTGTTGGGAAGTCTCCACCTAAATTCGGCACCCAGGTTTCTGGCGTAAATATCAGGAACGACAGCGTGACTATCGACATACCAAACGTGAGTAAGCCTCCAAATAGTCCGAGTGTCGGAGACCAAATGCCTGCTAATACTAAAATACCAATTGTCACAATGATTGCGCCAATAATATAAGAAGCGGTATAGGTGCCGTTGGCTTTATGCCATTCGATATTTTTTGCGACCATTTTGCCTTCAGGGTTTTTATATAAGGTATATTCTTTCACTAAAACACCCTTATCATTTGTCACTTCATTTGCGCCGTTTTTGTAAAGGAAGCTTAAGAAAGGACTATTTGACACAAAGTGTGCAATACCATCTGCCTCATATTGGCAAACTTTTAAACCTCCAATCCAAACCATCACAACACAAATCGCAATGCGGATAAAGTTAATAAATTGACGTTGCAATGGCGCAACGATATTAGCTAGCAATGTAACTAAACTACTCATTAAGAACTCCTCATATAGTTCAATGGATATTACGGATATAATGCCCAAGAATTTTTATATAAAGTATTTATATAAATCATTAACAATATTACTCTCTAATATTGTTGGCATTTTTTATTACTCAGGTTTATGTAATAAAAAAGAGATACCAATTTCTTAGTATCTCTTATTTTTGATTAATTTTCTGTGAGCAATCTCACATTATTTGAAATTCACTCTCGCATTTCTAAAAATTCGCATCCAAGCGCCATCTTCAGACCAATCTTCTGGGTACCATGAGTTGCTCACGGCACGGAATACACGCTCAGGGTGTGGCATCATTGCAGCAATACGACCATCGATGTTAGAAATTGCGGTAATCCCTAATGCCGAACCATTCGGGTTGGCTGGATAGGTTTCCGTCACGTTTAAATGGCTGTCGATATATTGTGCCACAATCAAGTTTTGTGCTTGAAGTGCGGTCAAATTCTCAGGTGTTTTGAATTCCACGCGTCCTTCACCATGAGAAACAGCAATCGGCATATGTGAATCAGCCATGCCTTTAAACCACAATGAGTTGGTATCGTTGATTTTCACCATCGCAGCACGCGCTTCAAAACGTTCTGATTTATTACGCACGAAACGTGGCCAGTTTTCTGCACCAGGAATAATTTCCGCAAGGGTGGAGATAAATTGACAGCCGTTACATACGCCTAATGAAAGGGTGTTTTCATTGGCGAAGAATTGGCTGAATTGATCGCGTAATTGTGGGTTAAATAAAATGGATTTCGCCCAGCCGCCGCCCGCGCCTAATACGTCACCGTAAGAGAAGCCACCACAGGCCACCATCGCATTGAAGTCGTTTAAGTTGTAACGACCAGTCATTAAATCACTCATGTGAACATCAATCGCCGCAAAGCCTGCACGGTCAAAAGCTGCCGCCATTTCAACATGGCTGTTTACGCCTTGTTCACGCAATACGGCTACTTTTGGTTTCACGCCTTTGCTGATGTAAGGCGCAGCAATATCTTCATTCACATCATAAGTTAAGTGAGCAGATAAACCTTTGTTGTCTATTGCTTTTTTCGCTTCAAATTCTTGGTCAGCACATTCTGGGTTATCACGTAAGCGTTGCATTTGGTGAGTGAGTTCTGCCCAAATACCGCGTAATTCAGAGCGTTTTTCGCTTAATAGTTTTTTGCTGCCTCGTGTAATTTCAAAACGATCTTCTGAGCTTACAGAACCGAGTTCATAAGTTAAACCAAGCAAGTCATGGGCTTTTAATACCTCACGCACGGCGCTTAATTCACTTTCTGATACTTGGATCACTGCGCCTAATTCTTCATTGAATAACACGGCTAAATCATTGTCGCCTAATGCAGAAATATCCACATCCACGCCACAGTTACCCGCAAATGCCATTTCTGCAAGGGTGGTAATTAAACCACCGTCTGAACGGTCGTGGTAAGCCAATAATTTACGCTCTGCTACTAATGCTTGCATTGCATCAAAGAAGTTTTTCAGTTTGGCTACGTTCACCACATCGGCTGGTTTGTCACCTAATTGTTTATACACTTGCGCAAGTGCGGTCGCGCCTAAGCGATTTTTTCTTTCGCCTAAATCAATCAATAATAAACGGCTTGCGCCTTTGTCTGTGCGTAATTGAGGTGTGACAGTTTTGCGTACATCTTCCACGCGGGCAAAAGATGAAATCACTAAAGAAAGCGGTGCAGTGACGGATTTTTTCTCGCCATTTTCTTCCCAAGTGGTTTTCATCGACATGGAGTCTTTACCCACTGGAATGGTAATACCTAACGCAGGGCAAAGTTCTTCCCCCACTGCTTTTACGGCTTCATATAAGCCAGCGTCTTCACCACCGTGTCCCGCTGCAGACATCCAGTTTGCAGAAAGTTTGATGCGTTTAATATCACCAATGTTGGTGCCTGCAATATTGGTAATGGATTCAGCCACCGCTAAACGAGCAGATGCACCAAAGTCTAATAATGCCACCGGTGCACGTTCGCCCATTGCCATGGCTTCACCATGATAGCTGTCTAATGACGCGGTGGTGACAGCCACATCTGACACGGGGATTTGCCATGGGCCGACCATTTGATCACGTGCTACCATACCCGTTACAGAACGGTCGCCAATGGTAATTAAGAAGGTTTTTTCTGCCACCACCGGTAAACGTAACACACGATGGAAGGCTTCTTTTAATTGAATATTTTCTGTTGCAAGCGGTTGATTTTCGACAGTTTTTGACGAAACCTCGCGCGTCATTTTCGGCGTTTTGCCTAATAACACATTCATCGGTAAATCAATTGGGTTATTGTCGAAATGGCTATCGTGCAAGGTTAAATGTTTTTCTTCTGTTGCCTCGCCAATGACTGCAAACGGCGCGCGCTCGCGTTCACAAAGTGCGGTAAATAATTCGAGTTTTTCTGGCGCAACGGCTAATACATAACGTTCTTGCGATTCGTTACACCAAATTTCCAAGGGCGACATGCCTTTTTCATCGCAAAGAATTGAGCGTAAATCAAATTTACCGCCACGTTCGCCATCGTGCACTAATTCAGGCATCGCGTTGGATAAACCGCCTGCGCCCACATCGTGAATAAAGAGAATTGGGTTTTCTTCGCCTAATTGCCAGCAGCGGTCAATCACCTCTTGGCAACGGCGTTCCATTTCTGGGTTTTCACGTTGAACAGAGGCAAAATCTAAATCTTCTTTTGATTTACCGCTGTCCATCGAAGAAGCGGCACCACCGCCTAAACCGATGTTCATCGCTGGGCCACCTAATACGATCAATTTTGCACCGACTGGAATTTCACCTTTTTGAACGTGTTCGCCACGAATATTACCGATACCGCCGGCTAACATAATCGGTTTGTGATAACCACGCACTTCTTCACCGTTGAAGCTGTTGACTTTCTCTTCATAGGTACGGAAATAACCCAATAATGCAGGACGACCAAACTCGTTGTTAAATGCTGCGCCACCTAATGGACCTTCAATCATAATATCTAAGGCTGAAGCAATACGGTTTGGTTTGGAAAGTGGATTTTCCCAAGGTTGTTCAAAGTTTGGAATGATGAGGTTTGATACCGAGAAACCGGTTAAACCAGCTTTTGGTTTTGCACCACGACCGGTTGCACCTTCATCACGAATTTCACCGCCTGAACCCGTTGCGGCCCCCGGGAATGGCGAAATTGCGGTTGGATGGTTGTGGGTTTCCACTTTCATTAAGATATGCGCATCTTCATTGTGATAGCGATATTGCCCATCTTGATCCGCAAAGAAACGGCCGACTTTTGAGCCTTCCATTACCGCAGCATTATCTTTATAAGCTGAAAGCACGAAATCAGGGGTTTTCTCAAAGGTATTTTTAATCATCTTAAACAGGGATTTATCCTGTTTTTTGCCGTCAATAATCCAATCCGCATTAAAGATTTTATGGCGGCAGTGCTCAGAGTTGGCTTGCGCGAACATATAAAGTTCAATATCGTGTGGATTGCGCCCTAATTGGGTAAAGTTTTCCACCAAATAATCAATTTCATCTTCTGCCAGTGCCAAGCCTAATTCTACATTGGCTGTCACTAAGGCTTCACGTCCGCCTTTTAAAATATCCACGGTTTTAAACGGTTTCGGATCTTGATGACGGAATAAAATCTCTGCATCTTGCGGATTGCGCACCACGGTTTCCATCATTCGGTCATGTAAAAGTGCGGTCAATTTTTCAGTTGTTTTTTCATCAAGCGGTTGGCTTAACTCAAAATAATACGCCAAACCACGCTCAATACGCTCTACTTCATTTAAACCGCAGTTATGTGCAATATCCGTCGCTTTAGAAGACCAAGAAGAAATCGTGCCAACGCGTGGAATCACGATAAAGGTTTCACCTTTAGCATCATGCTCTGCCAAAGTTGGGCCGTAATGTAACAACGCTTTTAATTTAGCTTCCTGCTCGCTAACAAGCGGTCGATTTAATTCCACAAAATGCAAATATTCCGCGTAAACCGATCTCACCGGTAATTGATTTTGTTGAAATTTTTGCATTAAGCCTTGAATACGGAATTCAGAAAGGGCGGGTGAGCCACGAAAAGTTTGAAACATACGGGTACCTTTGAGTTGTGTTTGAGATGAAAATCGCGGGCTATTATAAAGGAAAATACACCAAAACGAAAACGTTTGCGTCAATCATTTTCAAATGATTTTAAGTGGGAGAAAGCATATAATCATCAAGCAATTTAAAAACAATCCGAAAACTAACCGCACTTTGGGGCGCCACTATGATCATCAATGACATTAATTTCAACGATCTCTATCAACAACATCTGAAAGCCTGCAATCACTATAATCTTCCACCAACAAAGTGGGATAAAAAAGCGCCTAAAATGGCCGAGAATTTAGTGGGTAAACCAAGCCGTTATAACGAGACGTTGCTTAAAGCCATGAATGTGCAACCCAATGAAACGGTGTTAGATATTGGCTGTGGCCCAGGCACGTTTGTGATTCCTTTAGCCCAACAATGCCAAGCTGTGTATGCCCTCGATTACAGCCAAGGGATGCTGGATATGGTGCAACAATACAAAGAAAAGCACCAACTGAATAATATTACCCTTCTACATAAATCATGGTCCGATAACTGGGATGATGTGCCTCAAGCCGATGTAATACTCGCCTCTCGCTCAACGCTTGTGGATGATTTGGATGACATGATTGAAAAGCTGCAAAGCAAGGCTAAAAAACGCGTCTTTTTAACCTCGGTAACACAACGCCATTTTCTCGATGAAGGCGTATTTGAAGCCATTGGTCGTGATGATGTGGGCTTTCCAACTTATATTTATTTAGTTAATCGCCTTTACCAAAAGGGTATTCATGCCAATGTAAGTTTTATTGAAACTGAATCTGGTCATTTCCAAGGTGAAACTTTTGAGGATTTATTAAATTCCGTGGAATTTTCTCTCGGCAATCTCACCGAAAAAGAAAAACAAGACTTAGCTCAATTCTATCAACAAAAACAAATAAACAATGAACCGATAAAACACGGACAACGTAAATGGGCGTTAATTTGGTGGGAGGTTTAAGAAAAAAAGCGGTCATTTTCGACCGCACTTTACGCTTTAAGATAGATTAAAGAATCTCTAATAACTTCGCAAAGTCATCAAACACCCAATCTGGGTTTGATTCAGCAATTGGGATATTGTAGTTGTATCCATAAGTTAATCCCACAACCGGGCAACCTGCTGAATGTGCCGCGAGAATGTCATTTCGAGAGTCACCCACAAACAACACTTGGCGAGGTTCTACACCAAATTTACCGCATAAATAATACAATGGGCCTGGATGTGGTTTAATCGCAGGTAATGATTGTCCACCAAGCATTTCACTGAATAAATGATCGATACCAAATGCCACTAATACCGGCTGAACGTGACGAGTTGGTTTGTTCGTTACCACGGCTAAGGTATAACCGCGAGCTTTCAAAGTTTCTAATGTTTCTTTTACATTTGGATATAAACGGCTCACATTACAAAGGTTCTCCGCGTAATACACGTTAAAACGCTCTTTCACTTGCTCCATTTCTGCATCTGAAAAGTCTTTACCTGTTTGTACTTTTGCCCATTCTAAAGCACGAGCAATCAATACAGGTGCCCCATTACCAATCCAAGTTAACACTAACTCTTCTGGTGCTTGAGGTAAACCAAAGTCTGCTAAAGCAGAGTTCACAGACAATGCTAAATCTGGCAAGCTATTCACGAGCGTACCATCTAAATCAAAACCGATAACTTTAAATTGAGTCTTCATTCTTACTACCATCTATTTAACTGAAGCTAACTGCACGCGCATTTGATCAATAATTTGTTTATAATCTGGTTTACCAAAAATCGCTGAGCCTGCCACAAACATATCTGCACCAGCTGCGGCGATTTCTGCAATATTATCAACTTTTACTCCACCATCAACTTCTAAACGGATATCTAAACCGCTTTCATCAATCAGATGACGTGCCTGTTGTAATTTTTTCAATGTTGACGGTAAAAAAGATTGTCCGCCAAATCCTGGATTCACGGACATTAACAAAATCACATCCACCTTATCTAATACATAATCTAAATAACTTAATGGCGTGGCAGGATTAAACACTAAACCCGCTTTACAGCCGTGATCACGAATGAGCTGTAAAGAGCGGTCAATATGTTCACTGGCTTCAGGATGAAACGTAATGTAATCCGCACCGGCTTTGGCAAAATCAGGAATAATACGATCGACCGGTTTTACCATCAAATGCACGTCAATGGGTGCTTTAATACCGTAATCACGCAAAGCTTTACACACAGCTGGGCCAAAGGTTAAATTCGGCACATAGTGATTATCCATTACATCAAAATGAATCACATCCGCACCGGCATTCAACACGTTTTGCACATCATCACCAAGACGAGCAAGATCTGCAGAAAGGATAGAAGGGGCGATTAAATAAGGTTTCATTTGTCATCTCCTAAAGGATAAAAGTGCTTGTAGTTTACTACGTTGAGCTCAATTTTACCTTGATTATTTACAAGTTTTAGCTGAAAACAAAGAAAAAATAACCGCACTTGATTCAATTGCCTCAAAGTGCGGTTGGTTTTTCAGTTATTTTGAAATGCTATCAATCCATTGAAATAATTCATCGAGATCATAATCTCCTGAATGAGGTACACCCCAAGGAGTTTGA
>JABZOY010000032.1:0-15763 GCA_015255025.1 Haemophilus sp. | reverse complement strand
TTGCCATCGCCTAAGCCATAAGCAATATTGCGGTAAACATTTAAATGAGGAAATAGCACGCCTTCTTGTACCACATAGCCTAATTTGCGTTGCTGGGTCGGCACATTGAGATTTTCTTTAAAAATAGGTTGATTCTTTAACCAAATCTCACCGCTTGTTGGTTGTTCAAAACCAGCAATGCTACGCAATAAGGTGGTTTTCCCACAACCGGATGCACCAAGAAGAAACAGAATTTCACCTTTCTCTAATTGCAGAGAGATATTGTGCAGAACCTGGTGCCCATTAAAGGATTTATTCAAATTTTTAATGTCGAGTAATGTTGTCATTTTTATCTTCTCGTTATTTAAAACCGTATCGTTTCAGTAAAAATACAGGAATCCCTGAAAATAGCACTAACATAATGGCATAAGGCGTTGCAGCCGCATATTGTGCATCAGAGGTGTATTCCCACACCGCAGTTGAAAGCGTTTTAATGTCATTAGGGGTCAGTAATAAGGTTGCGGTGAGCTCTTTCATTAAGTTTAAAAATACTAAAGCAAAGGCAGCCGCAATCCCCGGTAACATAGCTGGAATGACTAAGGTACGGAAAATATAAAAGTTGCTACGGCCTAAGCTTTGCCCTACCTTTTCAATGTTACTAGACATTTGTTCAAGCGAGCTACGCAAGGTCGTTTGCGCCATTGGAAGATAAAGCATAAAGTAGGCGACGATAACCATGGCAAAGGTTTGATAAAGCGAATACGCATAGTTGATGGTAAAGAAAACCAATGATAATGCGATAACAAGCCCTGGCACAGCGTGAAGTAGATAAGGGATTCGATCAAGCCAAATCGTCAATTTACTGCGATAGCGTACCGCAGCCCATACCAATGGTAGTGCACAAATAACGGTAAGTGTTGCACCCAGTGTTGATATAGTCAGTGAATTTGTGAAGGCGGTAAAAAATTCCCCAAAATCGACCGCACCTTCAATGGAACTTCCCACGGTTAGCCAATAAATCAGCATAGTAATCGGCACACCAATACTGAGCACAAAAATGGTCGTGAAAAAGCTTACGACTAAAATTTGTTTTCCTGCTGAGAGGGTTTTCAATGGATACGGACGTATTACGCCTTTGCCGCTTTGATAGAGTGTTTGTGTGCCTCTAAAACGAATTTCCCCCATCACAACAAAGATACAGATCACCATTAACACACCAGAAAGTAAGGCGGCGGTGTTGTTATTAAAGGCCATTTCATATTCTTGGAAAATTGCCGTAGTGAAGGTTTGGTAATTTAAAATAGACACGGCGCCAAAGTCTACCAACATATGAAGCGCAATTAATAATACGCTGCTACCGATGGCGGGTTTGAGTTGTGGAAAAATCGCATGCCAAAATGTGTAAGCATGGCTTTTAGCTAATGAAAGGCTCACTTCTTCTAAAGAGCGGTCGAGTCTTTTTAAGGTCGCCGCGACAGGGAGATAAGCAAGCGGGAAAGAACTCAGCGTCATAATGCCGATGGTTCCCCAGAAGCCTTCCACTCTGAAGGTAAGACTGATCCACGTAAAACAACTGACAAAAGCCGGAATACAAAGAGGGAGCGTCATGGCTACTTGGAAAAAGCCTTTTCCCCAAAAGCGATAACGTTCTAATAAAAACGCACATAGTGTGCCGAGAATAATGGCAAAAAGTGTAACAAATACCATTAAAAGTAGGGTGTTACTGAGCAATTCCCACATTCTTGGACGCCAAAGTAATTCAATGCTGCGAGCCAATCCGACATCTGCAGCACGCTCAATAACATATAAAAAAGGGAGTAATAATGGCAAACTAATCAGCACTATTAAGGCTATAAGCCAGCGAGGTGGGCGATTAGACACAGAAAAATCCTTTAAAATATTAGTGTAAAATAAGTAGAGTAAATAACAGAAGGGCGTGTATTACACGCCCTATATTGCATAGCAAATTAAACTTATTTCAAACCAGCTTCTTCAATAAGTTTATTGGCGTTGTCTTTGTCTTCAGAAGTCGTTGCCGAAACAACAGGCGCTTCTAATTTCGCATAAGGTTCCATGTTAAATGGAGAAACCACATCGGTACGAAGTGGGTATTCTGCACGTACTGAAACAAACGCTTGTTGTCCTTCTTTACTTGCTAAGAAATCAACGAATTTTTTCGCTTCTTCTTTATTTTTAGAACCTTTTAATACCGCTGCACCAGAATAGGTCACTAATGCACCTGGATCTTGATGACGAATGAAGTAAAGACGTGTTTTGAGGTTATCAGCACCTTTTTCTTTTGCAAGTGTATACCAGTAATAGTTGTTGATTAACGCTGCTGGTACTTCACCATTTTCAACCGCTTGAAGAGCAACGCTGTTTTTCGCATAAAGTTTACCGTTTTCTTTTAAGCCTTTTAACCATTTAAGAGCGGCATCTTTACCTTTTAATTTGGTAATCGCAACAACTTGCTCTAAGAATGCGCCTGAAGTTGGAACGTAACCAATTTTATCTTTCCATTTTGGTGTTGCATAATCTAACACGGATTTTTCCATGTCTTTTTCAGATAATTTAGTGTGATCGTAAACCACAACACGAGAACGACCGCTTAATGCGACCCAGTCTTTTTTCGGTGCAAGAGGAACGCCCTTGTGTGCAGTTTGTTTAATAGTATCTGCAGAAAGCGGTTCTAATAAGCCTGCATCAGACAGGGCAGCGAAAGGTGCAGTTTGTTCAGAAAAGAATACGTCAGCAGGGGTTTTATCACCCTCTTCTTTTAATTGACCTGCAAGTTGATCACTTTTAGCACTGTTTAAGGTCACTTTAATGCCCGTTGCTTTTGTAAATGCATCAGCAACAGCTTGAGAACCTTCTTTGTGCTGTCCATTGTAAACAGTAATATCTGCAGAAGCGAATCCTGCAAACGCCATTAAGCCGGTTAGTGCGGCAATTTGGAAGTGCTTAATTTTCATGAAAACTCCTTTATGTTATCGGGCAAATCGCCCATTTTCTGAAAATAAAATTCGTCCCATTCTAATATATTTAAAAGATATAATGCAAATGATTCTCAGATGTTTTTCTCTTATATCAAAATTTCATATCCCATTCTATTTTTTTACTTCGTCCTATGTTGATTTTTCTCCATAATGTCTAGTAGAAATTTCTAATAAGGACGGATATGAATATTCAGCAAATCATTAAACAACATCATTTAGAGCTCTTATTCCAGCAAGGGTCGTTTGGGATTGAAAAGGAAAGTCAACGGGTATATGCAGATGGTTCAATAGTGACATCATTGCACCCTAAAGCCTTTGGTAATCGTCGTTTCCACCCTTACATTCAAACAGATTTTGCAGAAAGTCAGTTGGAATTGGTGACTCCCCCTATGAAAAAGTTAGAGGATACATTACGTTGGCTTTCAGCCATTCATGAAGTGACTTTGCGAACTTTACCGGAGGATGAATTTATTTTTCCTTTTAGTATGCCTGCAGGGCTACCACCAGAAGAGCAAATTAAGGTTGCACAATTAGATAATCAGGAAGATGTGGCTTATCGTGAGCATTTAGTCCAGTCTTACGGTAAATATAAGCAAATGGTCAGTGGTATTCATTACAATTTTCAAATTGACCCTAAGTTTATTGATGCTTTATTTCATGCGCAAAATGAAACACAAAGTGCGGTTGATTTTCAAAATGATTTTTACCTAAAAATAACCAAAAACTTCTTACGCTATCAATGGATTCTGCTTTATCTGTTTTCTGCGACACCGACGGTAGAGGATAAATATTTCAGAGGTCATTCACCACTTAAATCGCATCAATATGTGCGGAGTTTACGTTCAGGGAAATATGGTTATGTGAATGATCCGAAGATCCACGTCTCTTATGACAGTTTGCAAGAGTATGTTGAGACCTTAGAACACTGGGTGAAATCGGGTGATTTGATTGCGGAAAAAGAGTTTTACTCAAGCGTACGTTTGCGTGGTGCTAAAAAAGCGCGAGATTTACTTGAAAAAGGAATTCAATATTTAGAATTTCGTTTGTTTGATCTCAATCCGTTTGCACCTTATGGAATAGAACTTGCAGATGCGAAATTCATTCATTATTTTATTTTGTTAATGGCATGGCTTGACGATACCGCTGATCAAGAGGGCATAAAATTAGGTAAAGCACGTCTTGCTGAAGTGGCATGGGAAGACCCAAGACAGCAAAGTGTTTATGCGGTAGAAGGGGAATTAGTCCTCCTTGAAATGCTCAAAATGCTTGAGCAACTCAATGTGAGTGATGAGATTAAAACGATTGTTAAAGACAAATTAGGACAATTTGCGGATCCAAGCCAAACGCTTTGTGCAAAAGTGGTTGCGGCAATTGAACAGGTCGGTAGTTACCAACAATTAGGGGCGGATATCGCACAATCCAATAAAGCAAAAGCCTTTGAACGTTTTTATGCATTAAGTGCGTTTGATAATATGGAGCTGTCCACACAGGCGTTATTATTTGATGCAATTCAAAAAGGATTAAAGATTGAGATTTTAGATGAACGCGATCAATTTATCAGTCTTCAATTTGGCGACCATTTGGAATATGTGAAAAACGGTAATATGACTTCTCACGATAGCTATATTTCTCCACTCATCATGGAAAATAAAGTAGTGACGAAGAAAGTGTTAGCGAAAGCCGGATTTAATGTACCGCAAAGCCTTGAGTTTACCGATGTGAAAAGTGCGGTCGAAAATTTCCCACTTTTTGAGAATCGAGCTGTCGTGATTAAGCCAAAATCAACGAATTTTGGTTTAGGGATCAGTATTTTCCAACAAGGTGTAACGGATAGAGATGATTTTGCAAAAGCAGTAGAGATTGCTTTCCGCGAAGATAAAGAGATCATGGTTGAAGATTATCTACAAGGCACTGAATATCGTTTCTTTGTGTTGGGTGATCAAACGTTAGCCGTCTTATTACGTGTACCAGCGAATGTGATTGGAGATGGTGTACATACAGTCGCCGAATTAGTTGCGGCTAAAAATGATCATCCTTTACGGGGCGATGGCAGTCGTACACCATTGAAAAAAATAGCATTGGGGGATATTGAGCAGTTGCAGCTTAAGGAGCAAGGATTAACCGTGAATTCTATTCCTGCAAAAGATCAACTTGTTCAATTACGTGCGAATTCTAATATTAGTACAGGCGGTGATTCTATTGATATGACGGATGAAATGCATGGCAGTTACAAAGAAATTGCGGTCGGGATTAGCAAGGCAATGGGGGCGGCAGTTTGTGGTGTAGATTTAATTATTCCTGATTTGAAACAGCCGGCAGAACCGAGTTTACATTCGTGGGGTGTGATTGAGGCAAACTTTAATCCTATGATGATGATGCATATTTTCCCATTTAGTGGACAATCTCGACGATTGACAATGAATGTGATTAAGATGCTTTTCCCTGAATTGCCTTAATTTGGTTATCGGGCTTCATCAGTTGGTGAAGCCCGTTTTACATTCATCGTAATTAGGCTAAAATGGAGACAGTATTCACAATTCTAAAACGAAATTTAATGATAACTTTTACCTTAGAACCTCAAGAAAATGATCGTCTGCAATCCCTTTGTGGTGCATTTGATGAAAATATCAAACTGATTGAAAAAGAATTTAACCTCAATATTTCCCGCAATAATTTTACTTTCACGGTGAAATCTAACGATGAAAGTCCGAAACCACATCATGAGCAATTAATTGAGCGTGCAGCTAAATTAATCCAGGCATTATATGTAGAGACCGCACCAATAAAGGGGAAAGTGAAAGAACTTGATTTGGAAGATGTGCATATTGCCTTGCAAGAGAGCAGAATGTTATCGCAAGAAGGTAGAGAGTCACGCGGTGAAAATCACGTCTATAGCACAACAATTAAAACCAAGCGTGGTTTGATTAAACCGCGTGGTGAAAATCAAATTCAGTATTTACACAATATTCTTACGCACGATATTAGTTTTGGAATTGGACCCGCCGGAACGGGGAAAACTTTTTTAGCCGTAGCAGCAGCTGTAGAGGCATTAGAGCGTCAAGAAATTCGTCGCATTTTGCTGACTCGCCCTGCGGTGGAAGCGGGCGAAAAATTAGGTTTCCTGCCCGGTGATTTAGGACAGAAAATTGAACCTTATTTACGACCGCTTTATGATGCGTTATTTGAAATGTTAGGCTTTGAACGCGTACAAAAATTGATGGAGCGTAATGTGATTGAAATTGCACCATTGGCTTATATGCGCGGGCGTACACTGAATGACAGCTTTATTATTTTAGATGAAAGCCAAAATACGACGGTCGAACAAATGAAAATGTTTTTGACTCGTATTGGTTTTAATTCCAAAGCCGTGATTACAGGGGATGTGACTCAAATCGATTTACCGCGAAGCACAAAATCGGGTTTACGTCACGCTATGGAAGTATTAAGCAAAGTGTCGGAATTGAGCTTTAACTACTTTGAGAGTAAAGATATTGTGCGACATCCTGTGGTGGCAAAAGTGGTGCAAGCTTACGAAGAATGGGAAGCCCAAGATGAAATTCGCCGTCAAGAAATCGCAGCGCAGCGTCGAGCTGAACGTGAGCAAAAAGTGCGGTCAGAAAATGAAACGAATTTAGGAGAATAACATGGGCAATATGATTATCGATTTGCAACTGGCCTGTGAAAATACAGAAGGCTTGCCATCAGAAGCGCAAATTCTGCAATGGGCAACCGCTGCAGTGCAACCAGAAAGTGATAATGTTGAAATGACAGTACGTATTGTGGATGAAGCGGAAAGTCATGACTTGAATTTGACTTATCGTGGTAAAGATCGTCCAACCAATGTATTGTCTTTCCCTTTTGAATGTCCTGACGAAGTGGAATTACCGCTGTTGGGCGATTTAGTGATTTGTCGTCAAGTGGTGGAGCGTGAAGCTATCGAGCAAGAAAAGCCTTTAATGGCACATTGGGCGCATATGATTGTGCATGGCAGCTTACATTTGTTGGGGTACGATCACATTGAAGATAATGAAGCCGAAGAAATGGAAAGTTTAGAAACTGAAATTATGCAGGGTTTGGGCTTTGCCGATCCTTACCTTTCCGAAAAATAATGACGATTTGGAGCAATTATGTATAAAGCCGTATTCAGCGATTTTGATGGTACCTTATTAACGTCGGATCATCGAATTTTGCCTAAAACCTTAGATGCAATTCAACGCATTACAAAACAAGGTATTCCATTTACACCAATCTCTGCTCGTTCGCCGCTTGGTATTTGGCCTTATGCAAAACTCATTGAAAATTACAATATCATTGTGGCATTTAGTGGTGCCTTGATTTTAGATAAAAACGCCACGCCTATTTATTCGGTACAAATTGATCCCGCTGATATCCAAGCCATTAACCAAGTATTAGCAGATCATCCTGCGCTGGGTGTCAATTATTATACTTATGATGATTGCGTCGCTCGCGATTTGAATAATAAATGGGTGATTTATGAACGTAGCGTGACAGGCATTCAGATTGATCCTTATGATGAAAGTGCGGTCTATTCTCCGCATAAAATTCAAATCATTGGTGAAACAGATGAAGTGATTAGCATTGAGCAAATCTTGAAAGAGAAATTCCCACATTTAAGCATTTGCCGTTCTCATGCGAATTTCCTTGAAGTAATGCATAAGTCAGCGACAAAAGGTAACGCAGTGCGTTTTCTCGAAGATTACTTTCATGTGAAGATGGAAGAATGTGTCGCTTTCGGTGATAACTTTAACGATTTAGATATGCTAGAAAGCGTGGGATTAGGCGTGGCAATGGGTAATGCACCTGATGAAATTAAACAAGCTGCTAATCGCGTCACCGCTTCGCATAATGATGATGGAATAGCATTGATATTGAACGAAATCTTTCCTGAATAAATAAAAGGCGCTTTTTATGAAAAAGCGCCTTATTTATTATAGTGTGGCTAGTGCAGCTTCATAATTTGGTTCATCTTTAATTTCAGACACCAATTCACTATGCAACACATTGTTGTTTTCATCTAAAACAATTACTGAACGTGCGGTTAAACCTGCGATTGGACCAGTTGTGATGTTTACCCCTAAGTTTTCATGGGCTTCTTTATGACGGAAAGTAGAAAGCGTTTCTACGTTCTCAATACTTTCCGCACCGCAGAATCGTGCTTGTGCAAAAGGCAAATCAGCTGAAATGCAAAGTACCACAGCATTTTTTAAATTAGCTGCTTGTTGATTGAATTTGCGAACAGAAGTTGCACATACACCTGTATCAATACTTGGGAAAATATTTAAAACTTTGCGTTTTCCTGCATAAATATCAAGCGTGACGTCAGCGAGTTCTTTATTAGTGAGCGTAAGTGTGGTCACTTTCTCTCCTTTTTTGGGAAAGTTACCGCTTACTTCAATGGGATTACCCATCATTGTTACTTGAGTCATAAAAGCTCCTATTTTTCATTTCCTAAATTAAGCACTTTTTTAAGTGCAGTAAAAAATTTGTCATTTTCTTGTGGTAAGCCAATACTGATACGTAAGTGAGTTGGCATGCCATAGCCTGCAATTGGACGAACAATGACGCCTTCACGTAATAATGCATCATAAATTGGCGCGGCCGGTTGTTTAAAATCAATGGTAATAAAGTTACCTTTAGATGGAATAAAGTCTAAGCCATATTGTTGGCAGAAGGCCTCATAACGTTTCATTTCTTGGCGATTGTTCTCAGCCACTTTTTCGACAAAGGCATCATCGTTCATCACCGCAATCGCACTGGTCAAAGCAAGACTATTACAGTTAAATGGCTGACGAACACGATTTAATAAATCTGCAATTTCAGGATTAGAGACCGCGTAGCCAATGCGTAAACCCGCCAATCCATAAGCTTTTGATAGGGATCGAGAAACGATAAGGTTTGGGTATTTTTCCAGTAACGCAAAAGAATTAACCCGTTCACTAGGATGGGTAAATTCAGTATAAGCTTCATCTAATACCACAATTACGTTTTCAGGTACTTTGGCCAAGAAGGCATCCAATTCAGCTTCTGTTAAGAAATTCCCGGTCGGGTTGTTTGGATTGGCAATAAAAATCAGCTTGGTTTTATCTGAAAGTGCGGTCAAAAATCCGTTTAAATCGTGTCCCCAATCTTTAGCAGGAATTTCTTTTGCAACGGCGTTAATGGCTTTGGTCACTAAAGGGTAAACAATAAAAGCATATTGTGAATAAATCACTTCATCATGCTCACCAGCAAAGGTATGAGCAAAGAGCTCTAATAAATCGTTAGAACCATTGCCAAGGGTGATTTGGTTTGGTTGCACACCAAATTTTTTTGCAATAGCCGCTTTAAGTTCAAAACCATTCGCATCAGGATAACGAGTTAAATGATCAAGTTGGGCTTGAATGGCTTTTTTCGCACTTTCAGGAAAACCGAAAGGGTTTTCATTTGAGGCAAGTTTAACGATATTAGTAATGCCTAATTCGCGCTCGAGTTCTTCGATTGGTTTCCCCGCTTGGTAAGGTGAAAGAGATTTCACGCCTTGATTGGCGACGTTGATATATTGCATATGCTTTCCTTATAAAAACGAGCGGGCCTTTCAGCCCGCACGTTGAGTTTAATGAATCAGATAATTAGCTATTTTCAGCTTCAAATTTTTTCATGAATTCAATAAGCGCTTGTACACCTTCTAATGGCATCGCGTTATAGATAGAGGCGCGCATACCACCTAGCACTTTATGACCTTTTAAAGCTTGAAGACCGGCAGCTGTAGATTCTGCGACAAATTTAGCATCAAGCTCTGGATTACCTGTTACGAATGTCACATTCATAGTTGAACGGTTTTCTTTAGCCACGACGTTACGATAGAGTTTACTGCTATCAATGTAGTCATAAAGGGTTTGTGCTTTCACGGCATTACGTTTTGCAATTTCTTTTAAGCCACCAATTGCTTGAATGTGTTTGAAGACTAATGAACAGAGATACCAAGCAAATGTTGGCGGGGTATTGATCATAGAGTCAGCATCACGTTGTGTGGCGTAATTCCAAATTGATGGTGTCGCTTGGCGAGCATGGCCAATTAAATCATCGCGAATAATGACGAGTGTAATCCCTGCTGGACCAAGATTTTTTTGTGCACCGGCGTAAATAACACCGAATTTACTAATATCAATTTCGCGAGAGAGCACATTAGATGACATATCTGCTACAAGTACCGTATTGCCCACATTCGGTACATCAAAAATTTCAACACCGCTGATAGTTTCATTTGGGCAATAGTGAACGTAATCGTATTGTTCCGCAATATCACTGAAATCAAGGTTGGTAATGCGTGTGTGCTCACCATTTTCCACAATGGTAATTTCATCAATTTCAGCAAAGTTACGCGCTTCTTTCGCTGCAGTTGCAGACCAGTGACCGCTATTTAAGTAAAGTGCTTTGCCTTTCTCACCAATTAAGTTCATCGGTAAGGCTGCAAATTGACCACGTGCGCCACCTTGTAGGAATAACACGCGATAATTATCTGGAATGTTATACACTTCACGCAGATCTTTTTCTGCTTGGGTAATCAATTCCATAAAATATTTGCCACGGTGGCTGACTTCCATCACAGATACACCTTGACCAAGCCAGTTAGTTAGCTCAGCTTGTGCTTTGTGTAGTACCTCAGGGAAAATCATGGCTGGACCAGCACTAAAATTAAAGACTTTTGACATTGTGTTTCCTTATTTTATTTTGAATGGATTCTTCATTTTTACCACTACCGAATAGGATAATCAACTAAATCAAACAGTTTTTTGATCTAATCCATCAATTTAAATTTAAGCTTTTGACGGGGACGAAAAAAAAGGCTACATTACCCGAAGTTTATTTTTAACTTTGAGAGAGTCGATCATGGGAAATGTAAATAAGTCCTTCCAAGAAGTATTAGAGTATGTGCGTTTATATCGTTTAAAAAATAAACTTAAGCGTGACATTGAAGACAACAACCGCAAAATTCGTGATAACCAAAAACGTGTCTTATTATTAGATAACTTAAATCAATATATCCGTGACGATATGAGCATTGAAGATGTTCGTGCAATTATCGAAAATATGCGTGATGACTATGAAGGCCGTGTAGATGATTACAACATTCGCAATGCGGAACTTTCTACTCAACGCCGTGAAACGAGCAATAAGATGAAAGAACAGAAAAAAGCACACGCGAAATTAGTGCAAGACACGAATAAAATCACGTTATAAAATCCTAAAAGAAATGACCGCACTTTGTTGAAGTGCGGTCATTTTTTATGGTGTTTTTAGGATGAACTATAAGTGATTAAACATCATAAGTGCCCATCACCACAGCTTGATCCAGAATGTGCCCTTGCATCGCAAAATGTAGATCATTAAAACGGAATCCCGGTTTAAGGTTAAGTTTGGTATCGAGCGCATATACAATAAGCTCGTAACGATGCAAGCAGTTTGGTGGTGCCATACCACCATAGAATGAGGCTTCTTCGATATCAAATTGACCTAATTTACTCGCCCAAGTATTTGCACCTTGTACATAATCTGTTGCAGTTTGGCTTTCATTTTCTTGGATAACGGTACGTTCAAGATCCGCAATAAGCCAATGAATCCACACAAACCCACTTGCCGTAATTGCATCTTTATCTTCTAAGACAACCGCAAAGGATTTAGTGCCTTGAGGGGCATCGTGAATTTCAAATGGAATAGAGTAGGTCGGCATACCATTTGGGCTAAATTGTGTGCCGCGTTTGCCATATTTGTCTTCAAAAGCACCATTTTGAATGGCTGAACTGGTTACAAACATTGTTTTCTCCTTAATTTCTCACGGAATACACTTTAAATTTGGTGGTTTGAGCAAGTACGTCAAACTTACCGAAATGTTGCGCTAATAAATCGGGATAAGGCAGAAATGCATTAGCAACAATACGAAGTTCGCCACCTGCCGTCAAATGCCATTTTGCTTGTTGAATAAGTTCTTTCGCCGCACGATAAGCTGTATCGATTCCATCGTGGAAAGGCGGGTTTGAAATAATCAGATCAAATTTTCCCTCAATATGGGAAAACACATCACTTGCGATAACCTGACCTTCAAGCTGATTTTCTGCCAGTGTTTGACGAGCGGATTGAATTGCCATTGCATGAATATCGGTCATCGTGACATCTGCTTTAGGATGATGTTTTTTAATCATTGAACCAATAACACCCGCACCACAACCAATGTCTAACACTTTGCCTTGAATTGGTGACGTTAAGGTAGAAAGTAGAAGTGACGTTCCATTATCAAGTTCATTGGCACTGAATACACCCGGCAAGCAGAAAATACGGAGATCGCCT
Organism: Haemophilus sp.; assembly: GCA_015255025.1. Lineage (GTDB taxonomy): Bacteria > Pseudomonadota > Gammaproteobacteria > Enterobacterales > Pasteurellaceae > Haemophilus_D. The sequence continues at coordinate 3,443 of JABZOY010000032.1, read as the reverse complement.
AATGCATCATTTTGGTAGCATTTCCAATAAGATTGAAGCTCAAAGTGCGGTTGTTTTTGTAAGGCAAAATGGTATAAACCGCAACGACGCGCAGAGTCGATTTTGCCAATTTCACCATAAGGTTCAAGCAGTTTTTCAGCTGAACGGACGCCACAACGATTTTCACCGATAATCAACACTTCTTGACCAATTTTACTTTTGGCGAGTAGTTGCATCAGCTGAAAATTCACTTCTTGTTTATTCTTCGTCCAATAATAAATAATCAAATCCGCTTGCGGTTGAAATTCAACCTCAAAATTGACCGCACTTTGGGTTTTAGCATAATCAAAATACCAGCTCCAAATTTGCACAGATTGACAATGTTTTTGCAATATTTGAGGAAAATCATCATTAATGCCGCCGGCAAGAAGAATTGATTTACCGTTAAAAAAGGGAAGATGGCGTTGTAAAACTTCGCTTTCGAGAGAAATCACGCTTTAAATCCTGTGGTTTATTGGTTAAAATTACGTGTTATTCTAACAAAAGAAAACGATTTAAACGTATTTATTAAGGAATTATTTATGAAAAAAATCATCACCGCAGTCGCAATGGCAAGTTTATTGTCTGGTTGTCAATTAATCGAACAACTTCAAGGTAGCAAAGAAAAACCTTCAACCTTACCAACAAGCTCAACAGTTGAATTACCTGCTGCACAAGCACAAAGCTTAGATGCACAGTTTGAGCGTATCAAAAAAGGTAACCAAGAAGTGACATTCAACGGCGAGAAATTCTATAAACAAACAAAAGCCTTTGATAAATCAGAAGATCCGCGTTTCTTAAGTGGTGCATCTAGTGTAGATCGTAGTAACCGTAAATTTATCACTAGTGAAACTTACTACCTGAAAGATGTTTCTCACGTTCCATCATTAACGACAAAATATCTTGATACAAATAAAAAAGTATGTGATTTAAAAACGATTGGTAACGCTTCAGATGTTTACTATGCTTGTGATGGTAAGGATTTCCAACGTTTTATCGCTGTGGTTTATCAAGCGAAAAATATTCTTTCTTTCCGTAGCTTAAAAGCGTATCAAGAAAAACCAACAGATGCGCAAGAAAAAGCAATTGTTAAAGGTTTAAGAGATTATCCGTTAGATACTATCGCTCGTTAATCTATGGATAGACGCAATTTTCTTTTAAATGAAATGGGGATAACCCGTTGGCAGCTCTATCGCCCAGAAGTATTACAAGGGGCGGTTGGTGTGAGTGTGTCTGAACAAGTGAAATTTATTGTGGTGGCGAAAGATAACGTATCGAACTCTCCACTTTTTTCAGATGTTCGACTGGCACTCGAGTTAAACAAAGAAGATTGCCTTTGCCTGAATTTCGATCAAATTCAACATATCACGTTACAACATTCTGTGCGGTATTGGTTATTAGCTGAAAATGCTGATCAAATCGACCGCACTTTGCCTTATTGCTTAAATGCAGAGCGTGTTTATCGCTCCGTTGATTGGCAACAATTCCAGCAAAATAGCCAAGCTAAGCGTGAACTTTGGCAACAAATCCAACAAATTTAATTATGCCTTCTCTTTTTCCTATTGAAGAATGCGATATGGATCGCTTATATGAAATTGAACAAGCAGCACACCTTGTGCCTTGGTCATTGGGAACATTGAAAAATAATGTCGGCGAGCGTTATCTCAATTTGAAATTAGTGGAAAAAGAGCAAGTGCTTGGTTTTGCTATTTGCCAAACGGTATTAGATGAAGCCACATTATTCAATATTGCGATTGACCCAGCTCAACAAGGAAAGGGCTACGGTTCGTTTTTATTGCAAGGTTTAATGGATAAGCTTAAAGAGAAAGGTATTCAAACCCTTTGGCTTGAAGTGCGTGAATCGAATCCTGCTCGATTCCTTTATGAAAAGTTGGGATTTAATGAGGTTGATATTCGTAAGAATTATTATCCCAAACCAGATGGTGGACGAGAAAATGCTGTCGTGATGGCATGTTATCTCTAGAATGAAAAAGTGCGGTCAATTTTGACCGCACTTTGTTTATCTGAAAAATAAGACATTACACTTCTTCTGCTGGGAAGACAAATGGATTTAATCCACTGCGTGCGAAGCCTTTTTCTTCCATTTCAATATCTAAGAAAATTGATGCTAAATCATCGGCTACCGCTTCAACATTCGGATCTTTTTCTTGGAACATGATTTTTAAATAGCTTTGGCAATCGCCACAGGTTTCTGCACGAACAAGAGCAAGCTCTTCATTTAATGACCACATTTCAAGATTTTTGTGTTCATTACAATTAGTACATTGAGCTCGGACTAAATTCCATTCGCTTTCACAAAGGCTACAGTGTAAATAACGTAAACCTTGTGATGTGCCGATATGAACAACACTTGCCACTGGTGCAGAACCACAAACAGGGCAGTAATGCAGATTATCTGTACCTTCTTGACGGCTATTATGAGGAATTTGTTGAGCCAATTGTAACCAATAAAGAGAAAGTGCAGCCCAGATAAAGACAGCTTTATCAGTGCTCACTAAATTAAATTCTTGGCTTAAAAGATGAGTAGCCATTTCTTCAAGCTCTTTATCAGAGGCTTTTTCAAGATTTTCAATAGTAGCAGTAACCTGCTCATTCGCTTTTGGTTTTATGCTATGTAAAATTTCTTTGAGATATTCAATCCAAATGTCTGATCGTTTAAATGTTTTAGCATTTAACGGTTCAATTTCATTTAAATTATCGAAATGCTGTTTTTCTAATGGATTTTTTTCAAATACGCTTAATTGGGTTTCCACAACATCTGCAGCAAAGAGTAAATAATCAGCCAGTGGATGATCTTTTGCTAATTCTCTTAAACGTTTTGCACGACGTTGATAAAGATTTTTAGGGTTAGCAAACAAAACAGGTGGAATATCGTATGAATTCTTTTTTTGTTTGATTTCGTCTGCAGATAAGATTTTGATACTCATAATAGTCTCTTAAGTATTGATAAGAAAAAGTGCGGTCAATTTTAACCGCACTTTTTGATTTTAGCCATTGATACCTTTGAACAATGCTTTGGTTTTTACTTTTTTACCTTCAGCTTCATTTTCGAGGTCTTCTTCTAGCTTAGGAAGTACTTCATCTCGATACCATTTCGGGTGGTGTTTTTTCGCCCAGCGAACAGTTACCCAACCTTCCACAATACCGCGAATAGATCCTTTAATCCAGAATGCCATGTACATGTGTACCAAAATACCGGTGAACAACATGAATGCACTTAAAGAGTGAAGGAAAATCGCAAAACGTAATACCGGAATAGAGAAGTAGTGCGAGAAATACTGACGCCACATAATGATACCGGTTACAAGTAAAGTGACCATCGCCAAGTTCAATGTCCAGAATAACATTTTTTGACCAAGGTTATACTTGCCGTTATCTGCAACAGCGTGCTCATTCCCTTTTAA
>JABZOY010000031.1:0-15771 GCA_015255025.1 Haemophilus sp. | reverse complement strand
GGGCGATATTTTAGATCGTGCTTTATTACAAAAAATCTTTGCTGAAAACAGTATTCAATCGGTCATCCATTTTGCGGGTTTAAAAGCCGTGGGTGAAAGTGTTCAAAAGCCAGCTGAATACTATATGAATAACGTTGCAGGCACGATTGTTTTGATTCAAGAAATGAAAAAAGCAGGTGTGTGGAACTTTGTATTTAGTTCATCTGCAACGGTTTATGGTGATCCGGAAATTATTCCAATTACAGAAGATTGCAAAGTGGGCGGGACAACCAACCCTTACGGTACCTCTAAATACATGGTGGAACAAATTCTGACCGATGTTGCGAAAGCTGAACCACAATTTAGTATGACGATCTTACGTTATTTCAACCCAGTGGGCGCTCACGCAAGTGGCTTGATTGGTGAAGATCCAAATGGCATTCCAAATAATCTATTGCCTTACATCAGCCAAGTTGCCATTGGTAAATTACCGCAACTTTCGGTATTTGGTAGCGATTATGATACTCATGATGGCACAGGTGTACGTGATTATATTCACGTGGTGGATTTAGCGATTGGTCACTTAAAAGCATTAAATCGCCATGAAAATGACGCAGGTTTACACATTTATAACTTAGGTACAGGTACCGGTTATTCTGTGCTTGATATGGTGAAAGCGTTTGAACAAGCAAACAATATCAAAATTCCATATCGTCTTGTTGCACGTCGTCCTGGTGATATTGCAACATGTTATTCCGATCCAAGTCTCGCCGCGAAAGAGTTAAATTGGACAGCTGAACGTGGTCTTGAGCAAATGATGAAAGACACTTGGAATTGGCAAAAAAATAATCCGAAAGGATATCGAGATTAATCTCACTCTTGTTGGGCGGAGCATCATTCCGCCCTTAATATTTTAATCAGATAAAACACGCTCAAAAATAACCGCACTTTATGTCAGAACAATCCCTTTCTAGTCAAATATTTACCCGCAAAATGCTGATCTGTGTTTTCACTGGATTTAGTTCGGGTTTACCACTTTTCGTGTTATTGCAAATGTTGCCAGTGTGGCTGACAGATAAAGGGCTTTCCGTTGAATTAATCGGTGCATTGACAGGGGTGATGGTGCCATATGGTTTGAAGTTTTTATGGGCGCCGTTATTAGACCGCTATTTCCCGCATTTTTTAGGGCGTCGTCGTAGTTGGTTATTAATTTCTCAAGTGGTTTTGCTGATTTCCCTTTATGCGATTAGTCAGTTTGATCCCGTGGCTGAGTTAAGTACGGTGGCTAAAATTGCCACATTCATTGCCTTTTTCTCAGCGACACAAGATATTGTGCTCGATGCTTACCGTCGTGAGATTTTAACGGATAATGAATTAGGATTGGGGAACACCATCCACATTAATGCTTATCGCGTTGCGGGCTTAATTCCTGGGGGACTCTCGCTTTATTTAGCGACGATTTATCCATGGGAAACTGTCTTTTTATTGACCGCACTTTGTATGCTAGCGGGCATATTTATGACGCTCTTTTTGGCGAAAGAACCGCAGATTGCACAGGTCGATTGTGATCAACCTTTCTATATGGTGTTTTGGATACCCTTGAAAGAGTTCTTCCAGCGTAAAGGTGTCGCCCAAGCGATCGGTTTTTTACTCTTTTTGTTCTTGTATAAATTTGGTGATTCATTTGCCACTACGTTACAAACGAAATTCGTCTATGACATGGGTTTTGAAAAAGAGCATATTGCGTTGGTGGTAAAAAGTACCTCACTTTGGGCAAGTATCTCTGCCGGTCTCGTGGGGGGCGTGATTATGTTGCGCCTAGGCATTAACCGCGCATTGTGGGTATTTGGTTTTATCCAATTGATTACTATTGGTGGATTTATTTGGTTAGCTGCATTTGGGCATTTTGACCAAATCGGTTCAGCTGAACTTTGGAAATTAGGTTTCGTGATTGCGGGTGAATATATCGGTGTCGGTCTGGGCACTGCTGCCTTTGTTGCTTTTATGGCTCGTGAAACCAATCCGCTTTATACTGCCACTCAGTTAGCCTTATTTACCAGTCTTTCTGCTTTACCGAGTAAAGGGCTTGGTATGTTATCGGGTTACTTAGTCAAAGCAGTAGGTTACTATCATTTTTTCTGGATTTGTTTATTCCTCGCTATCCCAGGAATGATTTGTTTATTCTGGGTGGCGCCATGGAATGAAAAAGGAAATGAAAAAGCTTAAAATAAAATAAAGTGCGGTCAAAATTAACAGCAAAATCATTTGACCAAACAAGGCTTTAACGGTATTTTAAACAGGTCTATTATTTATTGGAGATTCGTATGAAAATTATTCTTTTAGGTGCACCTGGTGCAGGAAAAGGCACACAAGCACAATTTATTATGAACAAGTTTGGCATCCCACAAATTTCAACAGGGGATATGTTCCGTGCAGCGATTAAAGCGGGGACAGAATTAGGTAAACAAGCAAAAGCATTAATGGATGAAGGGAAATTAGTGCCAGATGAATTAACCGTTGCATTAGTAAAAGATCGTATTTCTCAACCAGATTGTGCAAATGGTTTCTTATTAGATGGTTTCCCACGTACGATTCCACAGGCAGATGCGTTAAAAGATTCAGGCGTGAAAATTGATTACGTTTTAGAGTTTGATGTACCAGATGAAGTGATCGTTGAACGTATGAGTGGTCGTCGCGTACACCAAGCGTCTGGTCGTTCTTATCACATCGTTTACAACCCACCAAAAGTGGAAGGTAAAGACGATGTAACGGGTGAAGATTTAATTATCCGTGCCGATGATAAACCAGAAACTGTGTTAGATCGTTTAGCGGTTTACCACAAACAAACTAGCCCATTAATTGATTATTACCAAGCTGAAGCAAAAGCAGGTAATACGCAATATTTCCGTTTAGATGGTACTCAAAAAGTGGAAGAAGTAAGCCAAGAGTTAGATAAAATCTTAGGCTAAAATAGACTGGAAACTGACCGCACTTTGAAGATAAAAGTGCGGTTAATTTTTCAAAAGGATTTTGAGATCGTAAATTGAGATCGTATTTGGGGACATTATGAGCAAGAAAAGAACAATAGCATTGACGATTTCGGCTATCGCAGTGGCACTTGGGATCGGCGCACAATTTTACACCAATCATAAAATCGATCAGGTGTTAAAAAATTTCCCTTATTCTTTGGATAACCAAGCAACATTAAATGTGACGCAAACCGCGAAAAACTTTTTTATTCGTGAGTTGATCTTTAGTGTAAAAGATAGTGATGCGAAAACCACAAATGTGATTTCAACTAAGCTCACCGCACTGCCTTTCTTCATTACAGCGGAGTCTCAGCTGTCCGATCAATTAGTTCGTCAATTAAATAAAACATTAAATATCACGATTGATAAAAACACGATTAATAGTAAATTTTCGCCGGTAGGGGATTATTTACAGTCTGATATTTTGACGGAATTCCGTGATTTTGCGAATAAGTCCCAAAACCTTTCTATCGGTCTTCATTTCTTAAAAAATAAAGAAGTTGAGCTAAAAACCACCTTAAGTGGTTTTAATTACGATAAAGACACGAAACTGGAACAAATTGAGGGTGAAGCTCGCCTAGTGCCTGTCGGTGCAAATCAATACGACCTATCAAGTATTGACTTAACCGCGAAAAATGCCGAAGTGGCGTTGTTAAATGGGGAAAACACCCATGTTTATATGAAAAATGCGACGTACCACTTTGACGTGAAATCAGGTGAGGCAGATAAGCGTGATCTGAGTACGAAATTCAGTAGTGATATTTTACGTATTGCCAATAAAAGCCGTACGACAGAAGAAAGCCAAGCGACAGCGGGTGGTTTGAATTTATTGATTAAACAAAATGGCGTGCCAAGTGCGGTCAATTTTCATCATGAATTTAAAAAATTAAGTGATGGCTCATTAGATATTAAAGACGGCGTCAATTTGTTAACGAAAATTTTTACACAAAACGATCGTTTTGATGGTTCGTTATCCGTGCTTTCTGTCAATGTGCCTAAAAATAATCAACCTTACTTTAACTTACAAAATGCCGGTCTTGAACTTAAGTTGGCGAATACGGATTTAACCAAGGCTAATGTAGATTTTAAACTGAATGTTGATAGTGTGAAGCAAACCCCTGCCGATGAAGAGCGTAAATGGGAAGCTAAAGGCGGTAAAGTTAATATTCAGTTAGATGATTACAACGTGGCAAACGAATTAGCGTTTGTACCGTTTTTATTAGATGCTTTTGCTGAGAAAGAGGCACCATCAAAAGACAATAAAGACTTCTTGAATGCCAAAGATAAATGGGTAAAAGAATTTAGTGGCAAAACCAATATTGAGGCAGCCTTAAAATCATTTAATATGGCCGATTTAGTGCTTGATGACGTATCAGCCAGTGATAAGACGGAAACACTAGACAATGATCAATATAATGAACATATCACATTGTCTGCGAATAAGGCTAGCTACCCAAGTGCAGGTTTCCAATTTGAAAAATTAGCGGTTGATGCACCATTTAAAATTAATCACAGCAAAGCACATTTATCAGCAAGATTTTGCTCAGCACCGTTTTATGGGGCTTTATGCAGCACGCATTTAACGTCAGCTACATTTGATAAGTACATTAAAAACTCTTGGAAAGAGCTTGATTTAATCGTTGATAATGCAACGTTGAATTTAAATCTTAATACTTATCCAGAGACCAATGCTTATCCAGTTAAATTGGAAGTGAGTGGTATTGTGCCTCAAGTGCCCGAAGATGATTCATCAGACATGATTCCAGATAATATTGAAGGCACATTTAATCTGACATTAAGTAAAATGTTGTTTGATGATCAAAATGAAAAAGCCTTAGCCATTAAGGAAAATTCATACTTTTGGCAATATTTAAGTAGCTTTGTGAAACATGATGGAAAACTTCACCGAGAATTTGTGGAAGAAGGTGATAATTACGTTTCTAGAGTGGAAAAAACGGAAAATGGCTACTTAATTAATGGTCGTACGCTTGAAGATCTTCGTCAAGAAAGCATGATGGAGACTGATGAGGGCGAAGAAGAGAAACCAGCAGCAACTGACTAGTTGAAAAGATAATATAAAAAATGACCGCACTTGAGATTCAACGTGCGGTCATTTTTTTATCTGTTTTTGATTACTTCACTAATCCACCACTTGCTTGTAAATCAGCATGGTAGGAAGAGCGAACAAATGGGCCACAGGCAGCGTGTTCAAAGCCCATCGCGTTGGCTTTTTCACGGAACTCATCAAATTCGGCTGGTGGCACATAGCGTGCAACCGGTAAGTGATGGCGACTTGGTTGGAGATATTGACCCAGTGTAAGCATAGTGACGCCGTTTGCACGTAAGTCTTCCATCACTTGAAGAATTTCTTCATTAGTTTCACCTAATCCAACCATTAAACCTGATTTCGTTGGGATGTTTGGGAACATTTCTTTGAAATCATGAAGCAATTTTAAAGACCACTGATAATCAGCGCCTGGACGAATTTCTTTATACAAACGTGGCACATTTTCCAAGTTGTGGTTGAACACATCTGGTGGATTGTCTTTTAATTTTTCTAAGGCTTGAGTAATACGTCCTCGGAAATCAGGAACCAAAATCTCAATTTTGATGCCAGGGTTTAATGCACGCACTTCTTTTACACATTCAGCAAAATGACCTGCACCACGATCAGGTAAATCATCACGGTCTACAGAGGTAATCACCACATATTTCAACTTCATATCTTGGATAGTTTCAGCTAATTTACGTGGTTCATCCGGATCGGGTGGTAAGGGTTTACCATGTGCAACGTCACAGAAAGGGCAACGACGAGTACAAATAGCCCCTAAAATCATAAAGGTTGCCGTACCATGGTTAAAGCACTCGTGTAAATTTGGACAAGACGCTTCTTCGCAGACAGAATGTAGACCATGACGACGCATCCCGTTTTTGATGGTCTCGATCTTTAATGAGCTAGACGGCAATTTGATTTTCATCCATTCCGGCTTTTTCAATAATTCTTGATTAGGATCGATGTTTTTAACAGGGATAATTGATGTTTTGGCTGCATCACGGTATTTCACACCGCGTTCCATTTTAAAAGGCGTTGACATTGTTCTTTCCTAAAGAAAAATGCCTGATTCAGGCATTTTTAAATGTGTTATAAAAGTGAATGTTATAAATTTGTAACATTATAGCCCAAAAGTTCGGCAAAGTGTTTAATTAATTTTGGGGAAACCTTGTCAAGTGTTGCCTCTTCTTTACCGATAAAATCAGCCAGCTGACACATTTCAAGTCCTGCATAGCCACAAGGATTAATGTCATGGAAAGGATTGAGATCCATATTGATATTAAACGCGAGCCCATGGAAAGAGCAGCCTTTTCGAATGCGTAAACCTAATGAACAGATTTTTTTGCCATCAATATACACGCCAGGTGCATCTGGTTTGGGATAACCTTCAATACCATAGTCTGCAAGGGTTTTTACAACAGATTGTTCAAGTGCGGTCACTAATTGGCGAACATTTAAATGTTCATGACGTTTGATATCAATGAGCACATACATGACCTGCTGACCAGGACCATGATAGGTAATTTGACCACCGCGATCCGATTGTACAACAGGAATTTCACTGCGTTGTAATAAGTGTTCCGGTTTGCCAGCTTGGCCTTGTGTGAAAACAGGATGATGCTCAACTAGCCAAATTTCATCGGTGGTTTCTGCATTTCGATTATCCGTGAATTCCTGCATTTTATGCCAGATTTCCTGATAATCTTGTAATCCTAATTGACGGACAATTAAATCAGTATTGCTCATCTTAGAGAACCATTTTGACGCCTTCAACTTTTGCAAGTTCTTTGTAAAGGGTTTCTACTTGCTCAAAGTTTTGCGCGACGATATCAATCGAAACTGAATTATAAGTGCCTTTACTACTGCGTTTTTCCTTTGGAATATAATCACCCGGTAAATATTTTTGTATCACTGCTACGATGTCTTGCGCTAAACCTTCACGGTTAACACCTGCGACTTTAAATGTCATTGCAGCGGGGAATTCCATTACTTCTTTTAGTTTTTCATAATCGTTTTCGGTTGCCATGTTGTTTCCTTAATTTAAGAATAAGGTGCGTGAATCAGCTAAATTCATACACCTTACGAATTTATTGATGTGATATAAATGGGGAAGTGCGGTTAATTTTCAAGGTGTTTAGTCAAATAATCCTTTAACCGTTAACACTAACCAGTCCCAACCTTTACCTAAGAAGCCACCTTCTTGTACATCTTCTAATGCTTGAAGATTTACGGTAGCGACATCTTTGCCGTCTAATTGATAAACGATTTTACCCACCACTTGACCTTTTGCTAAAGGTGCTTGTAAGTATTTGTTATCTAATTCATAACGTGCTTTTAAGTCAGTTTGTTTACCTTTTGGCACAGTGATAAAGCCATCTTCTAAGACACCAAGTTTAACGTCACCTTTATCACCGTAGTAAACAGATTGTTTTGAAATTTCTTCACCTGCTTTTTGAGTTTTTAAGGTTTCAAAGTTAGCAAAACCCCATTGTAAGAGTTTTTTACTTTCTACTTCACGGCCTTTATAGGTTGGTACCCCCATTACAACAGAAATTAAACGCATATTGTTTGGGCTTGTTGCTGATGCAACAAGGTTATAACCTGCTTGGCTTGTGTGACCGGTTTTCATACCATCAACGTTAATGGTTTTATCCCATAATAAGCCATTACGGTTAGGTTGTTTGATTTTGTTGAAAGTAAAGTCTTTTTCTGCGTAGATTTTATATTCTTCCGGTAAATCACGAATAATATGCGCACCAATAATCGCCATATCACGTGCAGTTGAATATTGGTTTGGATCGTCTAAACCATGTGGTGTGGTGAAGTTAGTATTTTTTAAGCCAAATTGTTGAACGTATTTATTCATGGTATCAACGAAGTTGGCCACGGTACCCGAAATATGTTCAGCTACGGCAACACAGGCATCATTACCAGAAACAATGATAATCCCTTTGTTTAAATCACCCACAGACACTTGTTGATTTAAATTTAAGAACATTTTTGATGAATCAGGGAAATTTCTACCCCAAGCGCTTTCGCTAATTGTCACCATATCTTCATTATGGATTTTACCTTGTTTTAATGCTGCACCAACCACATAGCTAGTCATCATTTTTGTTAATGAGGCAGGGTATTGGCGTTGGTCTGGGTTAAGTGATGCAAGTACCGCACCAGAATTGTAATCCATTAAAACATAAGTTTGCGCATTCACTTCCGGTACTGCGATACCGTATTGAATATCTTCAGCCGCAGCAAATGTTGAGGCTGCCATTAATCCCGAGAATAGTACAATTTTTTTCAATTTTGCAGATTGTTTTAACATAGCATTTCCTTTAATAGCTTATTGGTTTTTATAAGTATAAACGATTACGGGTTGCCCATTGATCGTTTTTTGTAGTTTTGTTTTTAATTGATTCATATCCGCTTGATCCGCAATTGGTCCAAAATGAATTTCGTAGTTTCGCCCATTTTGGTTAATTTCGGTTTTTATGTCGTCTAACGCGAGCTTTGTGATGATGCTTTCTGCTTGATTTTTTGACGACAGCGCGAGTAGTTTTAGCTTGAAGACAGTTTTTGCATCGTTTGTGCTATCTAAGTTTTGATTTTTTTTTTCGTTATTTTTATTGATAACTAAACGCTCACTGGCTTCTTGCGTTTTAGCATGCTTGGCGAGTGTTTTTGCCCCCGCACCTGAAATTTGACCTTTGTGATCCACATGTAAAGCTTCAATTCTTACTTGTCCTGTACCACGAGCAATAAGGCCTAATTCTTTCGCAGCTGAATGGGATAAGTCAATGATACGTTTCTCACTGAATGGACCGCGATCATTAATTCGCACAATCACTTTGCGATTATTATGCAAGTTTGTGACAACAGCATAAGAGTTTAAAGGCAACGTTTTATGGGCAGCGGTGAAAAGTGCTGAATTATAGCGTTCACCATTAGCTGTTTTACGACCATTAAATTTATGGTGGTAATAGCTTGCTGTCCCTTCTTTTGAATAGGACTTTGCCTCATCACCTTGTGTGGTGTATGTTTTACCATTCACTTCATAGCTTTGTGGCACTTGAACGGTCGTAGTAATCGACAGCGAATCCCCTTGAATACCATACATTTTTTGCGTATCGGCAAAAGCAGAAAAACTTGAGCTGCTTATCAAGGTAAAAAGTGCGGTCGTTTTTAAGATGTTTTTTAATGTCATACTTATTACTTTCAAGATTATCGGTGCTCTTCATAAGAAAGCCAAAAGGGAAATTAGTTCCCTTTCATAAAGCGAGGTTTGTGAGTATGAATAGACATCACTAAACCAAAGCTTGCCATGATGGCGACATATGAGGTACCGCCGTAGCTAAAGAGTGGTAAAGGCACCCCTACAACAGGCAAAATGCCACTCACCATACCAATATTCACGAAGACATAAACGAAGAATATCAGTGTGGTTGCACCAGCAAGAATACGCCCGAAAGAGGTTTCTGCATTTACCGCAATTATTAAGCCACGGATAATAATAAACAAATAAATTGCCATCAGAATAAGAAAACCGACCATTCCATGTTCTTCACTCATCACGGCAAAAATAAAATCAGTGTGTGGTTCAGGCAAAAATTCTAATTGGGATTGTGTCCCTTGCATCCATCCTTTGCCAGATATACCGCCTGAACCGATGGCAATTTTGGATTGCAAAATATGGTAACCCGCCCCAAGTGGATCTTTCTCGGGGTCAAGTAAGGTTAATACACGCATGCGTTGGTAGTCATGCATTAAATACATCCACATGATAGGAATAAATGCCGCTAAGCCAACTACAGCAGCAAGAATAAGCCACCAACTCATCCCTGCTAAGAATACCACGAATAAGCCTGATGCACTAACGAGAATTGATGTACCTAAGTCAGGTTGGATAGCCACAAGTAAAGTTGGCACAATAATCATGGCGATAGCAATAAAGGTTTCACTCATTTTCGGTGGTAGCGGACGGTTACCTAAATATACCGCGACCATTAATGGTACCGCGAGTTTGACAATTTCAGAAGGCTGAAAGCGAATAAACCCAAGATCTAACCAACGTTGCGCCCCTTTACTGGTTGTTCCGATAGCATCAACCAAAATCAGCATGATAAAACCCACTAAATATAAGTAAGGGGCGAGTCGTTGATAAAATTTAGGGGGAAGTTGCGCCATAATCATCATCACGGCAAAACCTAATATGACCTGAATAATACGATTTTGGAACATGACTTCACTGGCGCCTGATGCACTATAAAGCACAAGCATGCCATAAGCCGTAATAGCGGCTAATCCAATAAATAATAAAAAATCAATATGTAAGCGTTGCCATAATCGCAAGCATAAAGGCACTTTTTCTTCCATTATTCATTCTCACTTGGTTGAGATTCTAGTGCTGGCGCATCTAAATCAGTTTGGTTCGTCTTCTTCTCTTTTTCAGCATTTTCTTGACGTTCAATTTGTGGCAAGCGTTTATTCAAGTAGAAATCCATAATTTGCCGTGCAATTGGTGCCGCATTACTTGAACCACCACCCGCGTTTTCTAAAATAATCGTCACAACTAATTTCGGATCTTCATAAGGCGCATAAGCCGTAAACCAAGCATGGTCATGTAATTCTTTTTTCAATCCCGCTGCATTATATTTTTGGTTTTCCTTTAAGCTGAATACCTGTGCGGTACCGGATTTCCCTGCTACGTGGTAATTCGTGCCGATAAAGGCTTTTCGCCCAGTACCTGCACCTGAATTCACCACATTGAACATTCCGCGCTTAGCCGCATCCCAATAAGCTTGTTTCGGATCGGTAATATCTTCATATAAAAGCGGGTCTTGATACGGCTCAATGGTGGCACCTTCAACTGATTTCATTAAATGTGGCGTATGAATTTTACCGTTATTGACCACAATAGAGGTTGCTTTTGCCACTTGTAATGGTGTCGCTGTCCAATAACCTTGACCAATCCCCACTGAGATTGTATCGCCTTGTACCCACGGTTTTTTATAACGTTTTTGTTTCCATTCTTTACTCGGCATATTGGCTGTGGCTTCTTCTTGAATTTCAATACCTGTCGGCATACCAAACCCAAAACGTTTCATCCACATGGAGAAACGATCAATACCTAAATTAAAGGCGGTTTGATAGAAGAAGGTATCTGATGATTCAGTAATGGCTTTGTTTAAATCCGTATAACCATGCCCTGTTTTTTTCCAATCTCGGAAACGCTTTGTTGAGTTTGGTAATGTCCAGTAACCTGGGTCAAAAATTGTGGTATTAGGCGTAATCACCCCTTCAGTTAATGCCGCAACAGCAACGAATGGTTTTACAGTAGAGGCCGGCGGATACACACCTTGTGTCGCACGACTGTAAAGCGGTCGAGTAGGATCTTCTAGTAAACGTTTGTAATCACTAGAAGAAATGCCATCGACGAATAAATTATTATCGTAGCTTGGTGTTGAAACCATCGCTAATACACTATTATCTTTCGGATCAAGCACAACAACAGCGCCTTTTTGACCTGAAAGGAGCGACATAATATAGCGTTGAAGAGTAAAATCGATAGTCAGATGAATACTTTTCCCCGCGGTGGCGGGTTGTTCACGTAGTTTACGAATAACTTTACCACGGTTATTAATTTCAACCTCTTCGAAACCAGTTGTACCATGGAGTTGTTCTTCGTAATAACGTTCAATACCCAGTTTCCCCATGTCCGTAGAACCGGAATAGTTAGCAAATTTTTCTTCTTTTTTTAGGCGCTCAACATCTCGGTCATTAATGCGTCCAACATAACCCAAAATATGAGTCATGGCTTCGCCATACAGGTAATTTCGTTTGAAATAAGGACGTACATCAAGGCTTGGATATTTATACTGGTTTACTGCAAAACGGGCAATTTGCTCTTCCGTTAGGCTAGGCTTGAGTAAAATCGGCGTATAGCGTGTACCACGACGACGCTCTTTTTTGAAATGCTCAATGTCTTCATCAGTGAGTCCCACAACATAGCGCAATTCTTCAAAAGTGCGGTCTAAATTTTCCGTTTTTTCCGGCACGATATATAAACCGAAAAAGGTGAGGTTTTCTGCCAGTAATTCGCCGTAACGGTCGTAAATTAATCCGCGAGTAGGAGGAAGCGGAAGTAATTTAATGCGGTTACCATTTGAGCGAGTTTGGTACATGTCGTAATTCACCACCTGGAGATGGTAAATATTGGCAAATAGCACGCCACTGAGAGCCAAAATACCGATGAATGCTACCAATGTTCGACGTGCAAACAAGTTCCGCTCCGCTTTTTTATCGCGGATCGGTTCATTAGTTGGTGCAGAAAAGAATTTTTTTAAATTCATCGGTAATGTAATACGTTATTCTCTGTGATAAGGGTGGTTTGTCGTCAGTGACCAAGCACGGTATAAACTTTCTGCCACGACAACTCGCACTAATGGATGGGGCAGTGTGAGTGGTGACAGTGACCAACTTTGTTCTGCTGCCGCTTTGCATTCAGGGGATAAACCTTCAGGCCCGCCAATGAGTAAGCACACATCACGACCATCATTTTTCCAACCCTCTAATTGCTCAGCAAGTTGTGGCGTTGTCCAAGGTTTGCCAGGGATATCTAATGTGACTACTTTGCCTTTTCCGCAAGCAGCGAGCATCGCTTTGCCTTCTTGCTCTAAGATGCGTTTAATATCCGCATTTTTTCCACGCTTGCCTGCAGGGATTTCAATGAGTTCAAAAGGCATGTCTTTAGGAAAACGACGTTGGTATTCTTCAAATCCGGTGGTAATCCAAGCCGGCATTTTGGTGCCCACTGCAATTAATGTGATTTTCATCCTTTTCCCTTTTAAAACACTGTCAAAATTGACCGCACTTTATGCCCAAAGTTTTTCTAATTGATACATTTCACGTGCATCGCGCTGCATAATGTGAACGATGGTTTGACCAAGATCAACCACGATCCAATCTGCGGTATTACGACCTTCTTCACCAAAGGTTTCATAACCAGCTTTTTTACATTCTGCGATAAGGTTATCGGCCATAGCTGCGACTTGGCGGCTAGATGTACCGGTACAAATAATCATATTTTCAGTAATCGATGATTTGCCTTTTACATCAAAATGCACAATTTCGGTGCCTTTTAAATCATCGAGTTTATCAATTACAAATTCAACTAATGACATTTCTTTTCCTATCTAAATAAAGCGATGAATTCTATCATTGAATGAGGGAAAGGGGTAGGCTTGGGGCCGATTTTATTTGAATTGTTTTATGGTCGTAATGCTGCTTAGTAATAAAACTTGGGGCAGTTATTCTGCCCCAAGTTTGAAAGGGTATTAAACCCATAAAAGAATCGCTAACAATTGTGGTGAAATGATCCGTAAGAACATGGTGAGCGGATAGACTGTCGCATAGGAGAGTGCTGCGGCACCGCTTCCTTCTTTCAGTTCATTCGCGAAAGCAAGCGCAGGAGGATCCGTCATTGACCCCGCTAACAGGCCACAAAGAGAAAGATAATTTAATTTTACATATAAACGTGCAATGATACCTACAATCATTAATGGTACAAGAGTGATGAAAATACCGTATCCCATCCATTCAAGACCGGAACCATTGGTGAGTGTGTCCACAAAGCTACCGCCAGATTTTAAACCGACTACAGCAAGGAATAGCACAATACCAATTTCGCGCAATGCCAAGTTCGCACTCGGCGGCATAAACCAATAGAGTTTTCCGATAGAGCCAATTCGAGCCAAGATCAATGCGACGACTAACGGTCCGCCTGCTAGCCCTAATTTTAATGCCACAGGGAAACCTGGAATATAGAAAGGAATGGAGCCGAGTAATACCCCTAAGCCAATCCCAATAAACACTGGCAACATTTGCACTTGTAGCAGTTTTTGTTTCGCATTCCCGATCACTGAAATGGCTTGGTTGAGAATGTCGGTTTTACCAACCATGTGTAATACGTCACCAAATTGAAGTGTAGTATGGGCAGTTGGCACCAATTCCACACCTGCACGGTTTAAACGCGAAATGACTACACCATATTTTTGATGAATACCAAGATGACGAATTTGTTTTCCGAGTACTTTTTCATTGGTGACGACCACGCGCTCAGAACGAATTTCGCCACTCAAGCTTGCTACAGGGATATCAACTTCTTCCCCAATGATAAGGTGCATTTTTTTCAAGCCTTCAGGATTGCCGACCAAATGTAAAATATCCCCAAGTTGAACATCGGTATCCGCTTTCGGCACAATAACAAGCTCACCTCGTTTCAAACGAGAGCAGACGACATCTTCATCATCAAAACCAGGAATCTCAATCAAATGGATACCATTGAGATTAGTATTGGTGACTTTCAGAGACATGCTTTTGAGTGCTTCTTTGTCATGACCACTTTCTTTTTCAAAATTTGCTGCTTCTTCATCCACTTTAATTTTAAAGAAAAGACGAATAAGCCACATAGAAAGTAAAATGCCACAAATTCCAAAAGGATAAGCCATTGCATAGGCCATCCCCATGTTAGACGTCGTTTGCGACATACCTAATTCAGAAAGAATTTGCTGACCCGCACCGAGAGATGGGGTATTGGTGACCGCACCGGAGTAAATACCAAGCGCTACATCAAGAGGAATATCCGCAAGCTTATAAATGAGAATTGTCACCACTGCACCAAGCGCAACGATTAAAATGCCTAACCCATTTAAGGTTAAGCCTGATTTTCGTAAGGAAGCGAAAAAGCCCGGCCCCACCTGAATACCAATCGTATAAACAAACAGAATTAAGCCGAACTCTTGAACAAAATGTAATGTATGGCTATCTAATTTTATGCCATATTGGGTGGTAAAATGGGCAACTAAAATCCCCCCAAATAGCACCCCCCCAATACCCAGTCCTACACCTTTAATTTTAAAATGCCCGATCCATAGGCCAATCACGGCAACGAGGGCAAGCAAACTAATGGTAATCGCAGTTTCACTCATACCGACCTCTAATTTATTAAAAATTTAACTATTTTGGATTATATCAATTTGATTTCTTACCCGCTTGTGACAAAGTCAAAAAATGTTATCTCCATCACATTTTTTCTTGCTTAAAAATAAACACCGCCTAAAATGACCGCACTTTTTTGATTTTATAGGTTGATTATGGATTACGCTCAAGAGGCCATTAATTCGCTTTTATGGATAGCAAAAACATTAGCGATGACGGCTGTCGTGTTTAGCTTTGGTATTTTCTTATTAGTCCGTTTTACCCACTGGGGGAAACAATTTTGGCAATTTGCGGGTGGGTATCTTTCACCACGTCGAAGTATTAAACCTTTGCTATTTTTCTTATTAATTGTAGCGATGACATTAGTCAGTGTGCGTATTAGCTTGGTGCATTCTGAATGGTATAACAATATGTACACGTCCTTACAGGAATTTAATGAGCCGGCGTTTTGGGATCAAATGATGCTATTTTGTGTGATTGCGACAAGCTCCGTAATGACGGCATTACTTAGCTATTATTTAGAACAACGTTTTTCTATTAATTGGATTGAATGGTTGAATGGCCAGTTAGTCAATAAATGGATGAATAATCGTGCGTACTACAAAACCCAGTATGTTTCCGCCAACTTAGATAACCCTGATCAACGTATTCAACAAGATGTGCAATCCTATGTACGAACCACGCTCTCTTTAAGTATAGGGGTGATTGATGCTGTCA
>JABZOY010000030.1:0-16122 GCA_015255025.1 Haemophilus sp. | reverse complement strand
CGTAAATATTGCGTTGTTCAATATTGATACTGCGTAAAGTTTTATTGAATTCGCCTAATGGGCCAGTACGCATGATGGCACTTAATAGCATATAAGTGAATAACGCGACCCAACTGCCGACTAAGCCTTCTGCAGCGCGGTACCATGTACCTGTCGCACAACCGCCAGCAAGAACAATGCCGATACCAAACACAAAGGCACCGATAATCACGGCTAAAAAGGCAAAGTTTTCAGCCGGATCAACATTTAATACACCGATTTCTTTTAAAAGAAAGAAACCAATAGATTGCACGGTAATCGCTAATAGAAGGGCTACAAACATTTTGTTATTTTTGGTGACATACATATCGCGAAATGCGCCAGTAATACAAAAGCGCCCACGCTGCATCACAAATCCGAGTAAAATTCCGCAAAGTAATCCGGTTAAAAGCATAAATATTCCTTTCTTTTAGAACTAAGTAGGGCAATATTTTCTAAAAAAAGAAGAAGATAACGCCAATAACTTTTAGCTAGAAAATATGTTTTTTTGATATAAAAAAGTGCGGTCAGAAATTTGTGTGTTTTTCTGACCGCACTAGGGGAGAGGATTTTTGATTTATTTTGAGCCTGCGGAGAAGTTAAAACCCCAACCATAATATTGACTACAATCAGCATGTCCATTAAAGAAGTTAATATCTTTACGGACAGACATTTGTGTATCTTCAAAATCAATCGTTGCAATAGCACAGAATGTGCGAGGATCAGTTTGTTTCCCCATTTCAACAACGATTTCAGGCTGGTTAGGCACTTTAACTGTTACTACGGCATCAGACTCGGCCCATTTAGCAGCCCCCTCATAAATGAAACAATAGATAACCAAACGACGTAGATCTCTGATACCTTTTGAGTTGACTAAAATATTTTCACCTTCGGCTGAGCTGCCATTCCGATCATCTCCACAATGCCATACCCAAGGTGCTTGGCTATAACATCCTTGGTGTGTTAGACGTTCTCTTGACCCGCCACGGCCTTTGGAAAATTGCAAACCGTCAATAAGTGAAGCTGTTCCGTCTTGTAACTCCCAGTAACACCCAAGATCTAAATCAATCTCTTTATTTGAACCAAATAAGCTACTGAAGAAACCAGAGGGTTTTTGTTGAGTCCAATTTAAGTTAATAGTAATTTGCTGATCAGTTGATTTCGATAAATCAATTTTATGCGAATCACCTTTTTTTTCTAAAGTAATTTTATTTAATGAAACCATTTCTCACTCCAATTAACCAACATTTACACCATACTGTTGACAAAGTGAATATAATCCCCCTGTATATCCTTGACCAATTGCACGAAATTTCCATTCACCGTTATGACGATAAATTTCACCAAACACCATTGCTGTTTCGGTACTGTAATCTTCAGAAAGATCAAAACGAACAATTTCATCACTAGTATCATTATTAACAATACGTACGAATGCATTGCTGACTTGACCAAAATTTTGACGACGAGCTTCTGCATCGTGAATAGTTACAGTAATAAAAAGTGATTTGATATTACTTTCTACTTTGTCTAAGCGAACTATCACGCTTTCATCATCACCATCTCCATCACCGGTGAGGTTATCGCCAGTATGCTCTACACCACCACAAAGTGAAACTAATTGATTATAGAAAATAAAATGTCTATCAGAAGGCACTTTACCATTTTCTGTTGCCATAAATACACTTGCGTCTAAGTCAAAGTCTTGCCCATCAGTTGAACGAGCATCCCACCCTAAACCAACCAACACATTTTTTAAGCTCGGATCAGTTTTACTTAATGAAACGTTTTGACCTTTGGTTAATGAAATTGCCATATTATAATTCTCCAGTTGTTATTAGGTTAATAAATCTTATGAACCAGTCATTTGAACAACGATAAGTCGTCCGCCTTCGCCTTTTTTCAAAAGAATTTTGGCGCCTTCCTCGAGTTTTACTTTTCCACCAATAGGAATAGATTGTTTCGTATTGACATCTACCATATCAGTCAGATTTTCGTTCACAAGCCACCAATTTCCTTGATGTAACACGAAATAGCCAATGCGTTTAGCATCTTCACCTTTCAATTTTTCATTAGGAAATATGCGGTTGTCAGCGTGCCATTTAAAAAGTGATTGCCCGCTGTAGACCATAATTCTGTGATTATCAGGGCGATAACTGCCATTTGGTGCAGCAGAATATAAATTTAACACGGGCAATTTACCTTGATGTGCTGTGCCACAAAACGGACATTTGGGCGATTTAGAATTATCAAAAGCATACCATTTCTGTTCACAATTAGCGCCTTGACAAGGCTGAAGCAAATCTACTGTTTTTACTAATGCCTGTTCCCATTCATCTGCTGTCGGGCGAGCAATAGGATTATGCAAGCCGTCAATAAAAGCTCGTTTAAATAATTCGCTTAAATAAGGGCCAGTAATGGTATAAGGCATTTTTTGTGTGTCTTTCCAAGGCTGTTCGCTAGGTTTAACATTCCCTAGTTTTATACGATTAGAATGATCAGTTGGGTGTTCAATGAATAACGCCTTTTCTCCCATTCCTAATTCTTCATCACGCTGGCTATCATTCATATCAAAGACTTTATCTCCCCGAAGTGGATGGCGATAAAGTAAATACATATAAATCAAAACAGCTAATGCGTGTAGATCGGTGGTTCGACTTGGTAATTTACGTTTCGGATCACTTTTGTCTAAGTGTTGAGTTGCCACTACTTCAGGTGCAATAAAATCAGGTGTTCCCACCACTGTTGGTGGATGTTTCCCTGGCACAACTAAGCCGTCAATATCAATTAAACTCGCTTGACCAGTTGTTGGATCGATTAAGCAGTTTTTGTAACCTAAGTCACTATGACTTAATCCGGCCATATGCATACGGCGAACGGCACGAGCCAGCATCAAGCAGACTTTCAAATGCAACATCCAATCGCCTAACTCTCGCGAGTCAAGAAACTTATTGCGATTAGATGCACTGGCGAACCATTTACCATCTTTATCTTTGCCTTTAATGCCCAACATATCGTTATTACAGCTACCATATTGGAAGAAAAAACAATCACGATAAAAAGGGCTCACCACACCAAGTTTTCCTTGATATTCCACTACGGCGGTAGGCCAGCAGAATAATTTTTTAAGATATTCGCCCCCTTCTTGATTAAAGATTTTCTCGCGATATGTACAAGTGATCATTTCTAACCGCTCTTTTGTGGCAAGATCGGCTGGTTCTCGGAAGAAAGCAACAACATAATCTTTATTAGGTGAGAACATCACATCTTTCATTCCACCTTGAGCCTTGATTTCATCAACAAATTGAATGGTTTCACCATTTGTTGCAGTGAGCGTAATAACCTTACTCATTACTCAGCTCCTTTTTGAACTTGTACATCACTTGCTTTTTGGAGCGTGATTGTTTTTGTTTCATTGTTCTGAGTAATGTTGGTAGTTCTGACTTCTTCATTAGCAAATTCTTGATTATTTTCAGCCACTTGTGGAGCTATTTCATTCACTATTGTTGACTCTTTCTCCAAAATTTCATTATTCGTTGATGTATAAGTCATCGCTTGCCACTCAGACTGCGGAATAAATATCGCTAAAGTGCGATCATCGTGTTCTCCTTTTGAGAAGAAATCTAGCCATTCCTCTAAGGCTTTTTCTGGTTGCTCTTTTTGTAATGGTTCACGTAACTCTTGCCAAAAGATTTGCCAAGCCTCAAAGGTCTTGAGCTGTACATCACTATGAAATTTAGGATCGGAAACGCCATCAGTCATTAATATCAGAATTGGGGGATAATCACGAATATCTGTATAAATGCGTGCGGTGATTTTTTCCGCATTGGCTTCCGCTAAGGTTAAAAATTGCGTTTCACCTGAATATTGTCCTGAGTCCACTTCACCCAATAATTTGATTTTTTGTATAGCGGGATCAAAGATTGCTGCTGCACCATCTCCCACCCAATAACAAGCAGTGAACCATTTCCCATCAATTAAAGGCAATGTAAACGCAAGCAGTAATGTGCAAGAAAGTGATTTATGTTCAATAATATAATCTTTTGCCGCTGTTTCTTGGGCAAGATAAGCGGCTTGAACCGCTTCTTTAAACATTACTTTGGTAATATAAGCGAGTTCTGGTTCGTTTTTTTGGGAAAGTTTTTGGTAGTCCTTACCTTCAATATTCAGTAATTCAAAAAATTTATCTTTTGCGGCCTCTACAGCTAGTTTTGAGCCTTGGCGAGAAAATTCTGCACTTCCAGCACCGTCGGCAACAGCAATGAAATGAAATTTTGATTTTTCATGATACCCGATAGTAAAATCATCATCACAGCATGTTCCTTTCATTGCGTGAGTACGTCCGCGCATACGCGCTGCGATTAATTGACCACTCTCTGTTGTAATTCTTTCATTTGCACTATCCGATTTCCAAAAACGAGATTTAGGATCGGAAGGAATATTTTTCCATAAATACTTAGGGTTTGGATTAACAAACAACGTAGTATGAGCTAAATGACCTTCATCAAGTTGAAAAGTTACTAAAAATTCACCGCTTTTTGTAGGAGTACCTTCCAAAGTTTGGTTTTCTCTATTCCAAGTTAATCCAATTTCATCTTCTGTTTTGATGGATTGAACTAAAGGCAATTCGGCAGGTTTTAAATAAGAGTAAGGTTCGTCTTGCTTCGCATTTGGAAGTGTAATAATGAGATCTTTTTTTTGTATCGGAGTAATTTCTGTTGGTTGAAGTATCAACATATCATTTTCCAGTAACGTTGAATTTGTAGATGTTTGAAAGCGTTGCCACATTTCTGAAAGATGGGCAATCAGTGTAAAATTTTGGCTTGCAAAAGCATCAAGCCATTTTTCATCCGCTTGATTTAGCCACGTTTTAAATTTCTCTAATTGCTCAACTGCATTCATTTTTAGCCCCTTGCCCGCGTAATATTGAAATTAACATCATCGGTTTCATCATTAAAATACAATGTTTCATTACAACCAGGGCAGACAACTTCTTTTTCGCCGTTGGCACAGAAAATCTGACCGCAGCTACACATACACAAGCCAAAAGCAGCACCACAATGGGGGCAACCGCCACTACCCCAAAGTTGGGATGTTGAGATTTTGCTATGATTTGGGCGATTATCAGACCAATCTTCATAATCTTTTTCAGCAGGGTAAACGCCGACATATTGGAAAATCGCATTGTCCAATGGGCTGTTCTCGATGCGTTCATATTTCATTAAATAAGGCAATTTCACTTTGCTGCATTTGCCTACGATAATGGCATAATTTTCATCTAAGGCGAACGATTGATCTTTTTCTTTAATTAAAGAAATTGCACCGCTTTCTAAAATTTCTTTATTTAGCGAAACAGGTAACTCCACACCTAACGAACGGCTTTGGCTTAAAATAGAATCAGCAACAGATTCACATAAAGCGCGGTAAACTTTTTCAATATCGTCATCATCAAGGCGATAAGTTAAGTCGCTGATCTCATTTAGTGTATTAAGATTGGCAAATTTTCCAATGCCGATATTGATTAGCTTTGCTTTATTTTGAAAATGGTGTTTCCAGCGAGAAATAGCTTGTGTAGGATCATCTGTTGGAGAACCGTCTGACATAATGTAAATCAATGGTTTCCAATCCCCCTTTTTATCTGGCGTACTACGCACGATATCTTTTTCCAAGGAATCCATTAAATGATTAAGTGCTGCACCAATAGATGTGCCAGAACCAATCGGCAAACGAGGTGAGTAAAAACTCATTAATTCCGTTAATGGTGCAAGCGTACCAGCAGCCCCAGCAAATGCGATCACAGAAAGATAAACAGATTCCAACGCGTAAGGATCACGGCGAAGTTGATTAACCAAGCGGCTAATGCCTTCTTGCATTTGACGAAGATTTTCGCCAGCCATGCTTTCAGAGATATCAACAACAATATAAACTGGTAAACGACGCATAATTTTTCCTAGAATACAATATTAATTTCATCAGGTGGCGGTGGCAGGCTGTTATTATCGATTGCACCCACGCTAACACTGGTTTGAGCTACGGAAGCAGATACCCATTGGAAGAACTGAGAAAAACTATTTGCATCCATAGTGTCTAATGACACAACTGTGTCTGTAAGTTTTTTTAGAATATTAGGATCTGCTTTTGGCCCTGCTGCACAAGCCACGATATTGCCAAAATTTAAGGATTTAATTTGTGGAATGGCTTGCTCATAAGCCAAAGTGTCAGAAGGCTTGCCATCAGTTAGTAAAATCAAGATAGGACGCCAATCGCCTTTTTGTTCCGCTGTTGCAAGAAGGCGATCTTTTTTAACCGCTTGCACGATATTTTCCAGCATTTTTCCAAGAAAGGTTGCGCCACTATCAGGGCAAGAAATCGTTGGCAATACCACATCTTCAAGTGCGGTCAAGGGTAAGACATTTTTGATCAGCGTATCAAAAGTGGAAATAGAAAGATAAACACTTTCAAGTGCATAGGGATTTTGCCTTAATGCAGAAAGCAGTGATTGTAATCCGACATTCACTGCTTCAATCGGCTCTCCTTTCATTGAGCCAGAAGTGTCAATACAAATATACGTGAGTAATCTTCTTGCCATAATTCTTGCCGAACCATTTATAAAACAATGTTTAATTCTGCTGGTGGTGGCGGTAATTCACCTAATCCGCCCACATCTTTTTTGTTAAGATCGACTTTTTGGCTTGAAACAGAAATCGATGCAGAAACCCATTTAAAGAAGGCTTTAATTGAATTTGCATCAGCAGTATCTAATGACACCACGCTTTCTGTAATTTGTTTTAATACGTTGGTATCAGCTCCGGCACCGGCTGCACAAGCGACAAAAGTTCCTGTTTTCACCGTTTTTAATGCATTAATTCCTTTCTGCAAATCGTCAGTTGGTACACCATCTGAAAGTAAAAATACAACTGGTTTCCAGTCACCTTTTATTTCCGCAGATCCTTTTTGTACCTCGCGATTGATACAATCTGTAAGTAAACTTAACGCTTCGCCCATTGATGTTAAGCCTGATGCTTCAATAGTTGGAAGCTGAAAGCTCATTAGCTCCGTTAGTGGTGTAACTTGTTTGGCTTTGCTATCAAAAGTAATCACAGATAGATAAGCCGTTTCTAACGCGTAAGGATCTTGACGTAATGCAGAAACTAGCATTTGTAAACCATTACGCACAGATTCAATAGCCTCGCCCATCATTGAGCCAGAAGTATCGACTAATAAATAAACAGGTAAACGGCGCATAAATTTCTCCTAATAGCAATTTTGTGTTGGTATCCCATTTTTACGATTTAGTTCCATTGCAGCTTCACAAGCAGAACGTGATTGTTTTCCTGCGCAATTTTGATTAAACCAATTTATCATTTGTGAATGTTGAGATATTTTTTGGTTATAAGCATTTACTGATGCACTCGAATATTGATCAACATAAGTATTTTGAAGCGAATCACCTAACCATTTCGCTTGGTTGTAGATTTCAACACATTGTTGTTCCATTCCATCACTAATTACTGGAACATATCCACGTGTAGATGATGTTGGTGGCGTTATATAGTGTTGGTTTGCCAAAACATTTGTAGTGGTAAAATAAGCGGTCAGAAAAATAAATTTCTTTACGTTCATTGCATTATCCTTCTTGTTTTTCAGGGAAAATAAACGAAGCAACAACACCAATAAATAAAACACCTAATACAATATAAAGGCTAACATTGGCAGAAATATGAATGCCTGTATCAAATACCGCGTGATTCCAAGATTGAATTCCCATTTTGATACCAATAAAGAACAATAAGGCAATGACAGCTTTTTCAAGGTGAACAAGATATTTTGTGAGTGCAGCAAGAATAAAATAGAGACTACGTAATCCTAGAATTGCGAAAATCATTGAAGCATAAACGAGTAATGGTTCTTGAGTCACAGCAATAACAGCAGGTACTGAGTCAAAGGCAAATGCTACATCAGATGTTTCAATTGCCATTAAACATAAAAATGCAGGCGTTGCGTAACGAAAACCTTGACGAGTAACGGAAACTATTTGATCTGCATTTAATTCGTTATGTTTTACAAAGAATTTTTCTTGCAATAGTTTTGGGAAAACAGGCATCATTTTCCCTACTAAACGAACACTCCAGTGATGAGTATAGTCTTCGATTTCTTCTTCATTATCATCTCCGCCTCGTAGCATTTTCCAACCACTCCAAAGTACAAATGCAGCAAAGATAAATCCAATCCAAGGACTGGCGGCAAATAATCCTGTTCCAATTACAACGAAAATAGCTCGGAAAATCAATGCGCCTAAGATTCCCCAATAAAGAATACGGTGTTGAAGGTGATCTTTGATACCAAAAGATGTAAAGATCGCAACAAATACCATCAAGTTATCAATGGATAAACTTTTTTCAAGTACATAACCGGCAAGATAGAGATCTGCCCATTCCGGCTCAAAGCGGAAATAAAGATAAAAGTAGAACGATAATGCCAATGAAATCCAAAAAATTGACCAAAGAGCGGCATTTTTTACGGTAATTTCTTTACTATGTCGGTGAGAAACTAAGTCAATATAAATTGAGAATAAAATTGCACAGAAGAAAACAACCAAAACCTCGAAAGGAAATCCAAAATGATGCATAGATGAAACCTAAAATGAAAATCTATAAACCAATATAGTTTATATAAAAACCTAAATGGTTTACAAGATCTTTTTGGATTTCGTCATAATTATTTTCATTATGAAAATATTAAGTGAAAAAGAAAAATTTAGTGCACGTTTAAAACTAGCTCTTTCAGCAATGGCTATGCAGAATTTGAAGACAAGTGAAATAGCAACTAAATTTAATTTACAACACCCAAATGAGTCTGTTACTCAACAAGCCGTACATAAATGGCTTAATGGTTTGGCTATTCCATCAATGGATAAAATTGAAACATTATCTAAGTGGTTATCAGTTAAACCAGAATGGTTGCGTTACGGTGTGGGTGATAATGAAAAAATGACAATGTTAGATGAAGTTTTGTTGAAGATGATTATTGGACTATCGGAACAGCAAAAATCAGCATTAATTGCTTTTATTAGTTCTTTTCAAAATAAACTCTAATTAAAATTATACACAATGAGAGAGGTAAAAAATTATATGGATTTTTCACCGCTCTTTATTTTCATTAAGGACAAGGTTTACTCACCATAATTTCAATCACTTGGCGATCAATATGATGCATACTCTTCGAAGCGATCGAGCATAGATTGTCGATAGTGCGATCGAGATCGTGTTCAACGATACCTTCATTGCCTGTCACATGGGTTTCATCCATTGCCATGAGAACTGATTTATAGCCAGAAGCTACGCTGGTGGATACTTTCATTGCACAGCTATTGGATGCGCCATCGCAGATGATTCCGCTGATGTCACCAATCATGCTGCAAATCCCCATGCTCACGGTTTCAAATTTGCCCGTAAGCAAATAGGCAATGCCTGCACAGCTCCCCATAGAGGCAGTTGTTACCGCACAAAGGGCTGACAGTTTAGGTAATTTGCTGTGGATATAAATAGCCATTAAGTGTGATAAGAAGAGGGCTCGGAGACGTTTTTCTTCATTCACGTTTAAATAATCGGCGACCACAACCACGGGCATAGTCGCGGCAATCCCTTGGTTGCCTGAACCAGAATTGCTCATTGCTGGCAATGTAGCCCCACCCATACGCGCATCGGAGGCTGCAGTGGTTTCGATCATAATTTTGCTGAGCAAATCGTCTGACATTAAACCGCTACCGACTTGTTTACGCAATGTTCTGCCAATGTGCAAACCGTAATTTTCGCGTAATCCTTCGTCAGACAAAGCACGGTTGAGTGCGGCAGCTTGTCCGACAAAGCTGATTTTATCGAGCTGGACTTCACAAGAAAATTCAAAGATTTCACGTGCGCTCACCTGTTTGAAAATATCATAAGGATCGCAATCAGCACATTCATCGTGTTCTTTCTCAAAAACAACTTCGCCATTTTTTTCAATTAAAATGATGTTTGTGTGTTGATCTTGAATGGCTACTTTCACTCGGTCCTTATCTGCAAACAACACGGCTTCCGAATATAAAATATGATCGGTTTGATGAATATCCACATTCACCAGCTTGTTATCAAGCATCGCTTTGGCTTGTGAAACTTGTTCTGGTGTGATGTGTTTTAATACTTCTAATTCACCCTCAGGGTCGCCACCTAAAGCACCAATTGCCGCAGCAATAGGCAAGCCGACCATGCCCGTTCCCGGTACTGCAACGCCCAATCCATTTTTCATTAAGTTTGGTGATACTTTAGCTTCAATACGTTCCGGTGTTTTGCCTAAATATTTGGCTGCCGTTGCTGCGGCAAGTGCTAAAGAGATAGGTTCAGTACAGCCCAGAGCCGGAACCACATCTCGTTCTACAATTTGAATTAATGGTTTTTCGATTTCGTTGAGTCTTTCTTGATTCATAAAATTCTTTTTAATCTGTTAAATGCTGTCTTCTTTCTCTATGACTAATATGCGCGCTTCGCCTTGTGGATGAGCTACATGTTCGGTACCGATACCCGCATAAAAAATATCACCCGTATGGAGCAATACGGTTTTCTCTTGGCCTTCTTCTTTGTAGCGCATTTCCACTGTCCCATCCATGACAGCAAAGACTTCTTCACCGTCATTGATATGCCATTTGTAAGGTTTATCTGTCCAGTGAAGACGAACGGAAATGCCATTCATATTGGTAATATCAAGGGATCCCCAAGCGCGTTCAGCCGTAAAGAGGTGACTTCTGATAACTTTATTCATGACTAAATTTGTTAGTGAGCCTCATCCCAGTTCGCACCTTGACCCACTTCTACAATCAGTGGCACCACTAAATCAGCTGCGCTTTCCATTTGTGTTTTGATGAGCTCGCTATAAAACGCGACTTTTTCTGACCGCACTTCAAACACCAATTCATCGTGCACCTGCATAATCATCGCAATATCGGGATCGTTTTGTAGTTTTTGATCCAATTGAATCATGGCACGTTTGATAATGTCTGCGGCGGTACCTTGCATTGGCGCATTGATTGCTACACGTTCGGCAGCTTTACGGCGCATACCGTTAGAGGAGTTGATATCCGGTAGATATAAACGACGGCCGAATAGGGTTTCCACATAGCCTTGGGCTTTGGCTTTTTCGCGAATATCGTGCATAAAGGTTTGTACGCCAGGATAGCGTTTGAAATATAAATCCATATAGCTCTGGGCATCTGCACGGCCAATACCGAGTTGACGCGATAAGCCGAACTCAGACATGCCATAAATTAAGCCAAAGTTAATTGCTTTAGCACTACGGCGCTGCTCGCTGGTGACTTCTTCAAGTGCTATGCCAAAAATTTCCGCTGCCGTTGCGCGGTGAATATCTTTGCCTTGGGTAAAGGCGTTAATTAAGCCTTGATCCTGTGATAGGTGCGCCATAATGCGCAGCTCGATTTGTGAATAGTCGGCAGCAACAATGGTAAAGCCTTCGCGCGCAATAAATGCCTGACGAATACGACGGCCTTCTTCATTACGAATTGGAATGTTTTGCAGATTCGGATCACTTGATGAAAGACGGCCGGTTGCTGTGACCGCTTGATGGTAGGAAGTATGCACTCGACCCGTTTGCGGATTCACCATTTGCGGCAATTTGTCGGTGTAGGTGGATTTTAGTTTGCTTAGCCCACGATGTTCTACTAACACTTTCGGCAATTCATGGCTAAATGCAAGTTCCTCCAACACTTCCTCGTTGGTGGATGGTGCACCTTTTGGTGTTTTTTGAATGACTGGTAAACCTAATTTATCAAACAAAATTTCCTGTAATTGTTTGGTTGAGGCTAAATTAAATGGCTGCCCCGCCAAGACATAGGCTTGTTCTTCTAATTCACTTAAACGGTTAGCGATTTCATTAGATTGTAGGAAGAGTGCATCGCTATCAATTAAGACACCGCGACGTTCCATACGGGAAAGTACGCCTAACAATGGCAATTCCATTTCTTTAAAGAGTTTTTCAAGAGTGGGTTCTTTCGAGAGTTTTTCCCATAGCACTTGTTGCAGTTTCATTGTTACATCAGCATCTTCCGCAGCATACTCAGCGGCTTGTTCTAATGGAATTTGGTTAAAGGTCAGCTGATTTTTACCTTTGCCTGCAATTTCTTCAAAACTAATAGTTTGATGCCCTAAATAACGTTTCGCCAGATCGTCCATATTATGACGACCGGTACTATTGAGCACATAGGACTCCAACATAGTATCGAAAGCCACACCTTGCACATCAATGCCATTACGAGCGAAGATGGTGAGATCGTACTTGAAGTTTTGCCCGACTTTTTGAATAGTAGGATTTTCTAAAATCGGTTTTAACAGAGCAAGTACGGTTGTTTTTTTGAGCGTTTTTGGTGCGCCTAAATAATCTAATTGTAGCGGTAAATAAGCCGCTTCACCATTTTCTAACGCAAAGGAAATGCCCACCAAGTTGGCAGCCATATAATCTAAATTATCGGTTTCAGTATCTAGCGCAAAAAGTTTTGCTTGCTTGAGTTTTTCCACCCAACGATTTAAATCTGCTTCAGTGAGCAAGGTTTCATAACGGCTACGATCAATTTGAATTGCTGGCAATGCTTCCTCGCTATTGTCTTGAGCGAGCGGAGGCGTGGCTTGATAGTGATTAATCTTAGTCGGTTGTTCATTATTATTAGTAATGGAATCAGCGCCATTCATCACTTCATTGAGCCAACGTTTAAATTCATAACGGCCGAAATATTCGGTAAGTTGATCGTTATTGCTTGCACCAAGGGTGAGTTGTTCTGGTGAGATATCAAGGGCAACATCAGTTTTGATCGTGGCAAGACGATAAGATAAATCGGCCATTTCTTTTTCCGCCAATAATTTATCCCCTAATTTTTTTGCGCCACGAATAGGCAATTCAGCCACTTTGTCTAAGTTAGCATAAATTTCTGCCATGCTGCCGATACCCTGCAAGAGGCCAAGTGCGGTTTTTTCACCGACACCCGCTACGCCTGGAATATTATCGGCGCTATCGCCCATTAGCGCTAAGTAATCAATGATGAGTTCTGGTGGAATACCGTATTTTTCAATCACGGCTTCGCGATCTAATAAGGTGTTATTCATGGTGTTGATCAACATAATGTTGTCATCCACTAGTTGCGCCATATCTTTATCACCGGTGCTGATCAAGACTTTTTGATTGGCTTTGGAAGCGGCTACCGCTAAGGTACCGATGACATCATCGGCTTCTACACCTTCAATGACTAAAAGAGGAATGCCAAGGGCTCGGATAATATCGTGCAATGGCTGAATTTGTTTGCGCAGATCGTCTGGCATCGGTGGACGATGGGATTTATATTGTTCAAACATTTCATCACGGAATGTTTTGCCTTTTGCATCAAAGACCACCGCAATATGGCTCGGTTGCACTTGTGAAATCAGGCTTTTTAGCATGTTTAATACACCGTACATGGCACCGGTTGGTTCGCCGGCTGAATTGGTGAGTGGTGGAAATGCGTGAAAAGCACGATATAAATAAGATGAACCGTCCACTAGGACTAATGGATTAGGAGCGATAGTTGGCATAAATATTCCGTTCAAAAATAATGAAAAGTGTCGCATTATAGCGTAAATTGCGAAATGGGGCGAACGGATAAAGTGCGGTCAATTAAACGTAAAAAGTATGACGAAGGCATTTGGCTGTGGCATAATAGGATTACTTGAGCATTCAACATAAGGGAATAACATGTCATTAAAACTGGTTGAAGTTGTTGTATTAGGGCAAGTGCTGCGCTTGAATGTCCCTGCCGAACAAGAAGAGATTTTGCGTCAAGCGGCGCGTAATTTAGATCTTCAAGTGTCTGAAATGAAAGAGCGTACAGGTTTATTGCAATTAGACCGTGTGCTTTCTATTGTTGCCTTGAATTTAAGTTTTGAATTAACCCAAGAAAAGAATAAAAATGCCCAGATTGAAAACGTGTTATGTACGCGAATTCAACAATTAGATCATTCTTTAGAGAATGCATTAGGTGGGCGTCTTATCGTCGATTAAATAAAAAAGAACCGCATGTTGAAAGTGCGGTTCTTTTTTTATGTATTTTTAATCGGGCGTGTAATAGAGTTTACCAATTTCAATTTTTTGTCGCCCTGTTTCTTCACGCCATTTATTGCTGTCTCGTAAAGAATAAACACAGCCACAATATTCCTGTTGATAAAAACGTTCACGTTTACTGATTTCGATCATGCGTTGCGATCCACCTGCTTTACGCCAGTTGTAATCCCAATAAATCACATCATCATATTTTTCAGCCGCACGGTGACCGCAATCGTTGATTTGCGCCATGTTTTTCCAGCGCGAAATGCCTAGGCTGCTGCTAATCACGTTGAAGCCGTGTTCATGCGCATACAGCGCGGTGCGTTCAAAACGCATATCAAAACACATGGTGCAGCGAATGCCACGTTCCGGTTCCCATTCCATACCTTTTGCGCGATCAAACCATTGTTGGCGATCGTAGTCTGCATCAATAAACGGAATCCCAAATTTTTGGGCAAAACGGATGTTTTCTTCTTTACGAATTAAATATTCTTTTAATGGATGAATATTTGGGTTGTAAAAATAAATCGTAAACTCAATACCCGAGGCCAAAATGGCTTCCATCACTTCACCTGAGCAAGGCGCACAGCAGGAGTGGAGAAGTAACTTATTATGTCCTTCGGGTAATTCGAGTTTTTCACGAATAAAAGGTGCGTTCGGATCTTTGCGCGGTTTTTGTTTGCGTGTTTTATGTTGAAAACCGACCGCACTTTGAGATTGTTGTTCTATCATACGTTAATAAGTTCGGTCTACCGATAAATAAGCTAGTGAAATTAAGGCTTTTTTGTATTCGCTTTCAGGTAATAAGGCAATGGCATCAACCGCTTTTTGAGCTTCTTGTTTCGCGCGATCCATTGCGTAATCGAGAGATTTATGTTCTGCCATAATCGCAAGTACTTCATCGATCGCATCACGTTTTCCGCCTTGTTCAATGGCTTCACGAATAAGCGCAGCTTGTTGTGGATTACCGTGACGCATTGCGTGTAATAAAGGAAGAGTCGGTTTACCTTCGGCGAGGTCATCACCCACATTTTTGCCTAATGCGGCAGCGTTAGCGCTGTAATCTAGCACGTCATCTACTAATTGGAATGCGGTACCGAGATAACGACCATATTCTTGAAATGCGGTTTCAATTGATTTTTCAGCACCTGCAACAATCGCAACAGATTGCGCCGCCACTTCAAATAAGCGTGCTGTTTTACTATAAATCACGCGCATATAGCTTTCTTCTGTGGTATCCGGATCATTCACATTCATCAATTGTTGAACTTCACCTTCTGCTAACACGTTGGTGGCGTCAGCCATAATTCGAAGAATATCTAGAGATTGTAACTGTGCCACTAACTGGAATGCACGAGTATAAATGAAGTCGCCTACTAATACGCTAGCCGCATTACCAAAGGCAGAGTTTGCCGTTGCGCGGCCTCGACGCATATCAGATTCATCAACCACATCATCATGTAATAAAGAAGCGGTGTGAATAAATTCTACAAAGGTCGCACAAGTTGCTACTTTATCGCTTTCGTAGCCTAATGCACGCGCCGCTAAGACCGCAATAAGTGGTCGAATACGTTTTCCGCCACCTTGTACAATATAAAAACCAAGCTGATTAACCATCGGCACGTCTGAGTTAATTTGTGCTAAAATAGCTTGATTGACTTTCTGCATATCCGCATCGGTTAATGCTTGGATTGCATGCATATCCATTAAATCTTGTTTGTTCATCTTCATTTGGTTCGATGGTTGTGTATATAAAAGAAAGTGCGGTGAATTTTACCCGATTTTTCAAAGTTTCTGAAATTAAACTCGAGGAAAAGCGCTTTTTTTTTATTTTATTGCAAATAAGTGCTTGCGATCGAGTTGTTTTTTCCGTAGAATTTGCGACCTATTTATATGAATTTTGAAGTGCGGACCAAAATAGTAACGGAGAAGCACAATTATAGCGGAGTATTTATGTACGCAGTTTTCCAAAGTGGCGGTAAACAACAC
>JABZOY010000002.1:0-43551 GCA_015255025.1 Haemophilus sp. | reverse complement strand
ATTTTACCGTGGATTTTAGAGCTTTCTAATTAGGAATAAAAAATGAAGAAATTAACGACCGCACTTTTGCTTTCATTATTCACCTTCTCTATCGCACAAGCGGAAGAAACAAAGCAAGTTGTGTTAAAAGTAAATGAAATGAACTGCCAGCTTTGTGCTTATTTAGTGAATAAAGAATTACGTAATATTGATGGCGTGATTTCCACTAAAGCCTCCATTAAAGATAGAACTGTGAGTGTTGTAGAAGATCCAAAAGTTACTGATGAGCAATTGATTAATGCGATTCACAAATTGGAATATACGGCGGAAGTGGTTAAGTAAAACGATAAAAATAAAAGTGCGGTTAATTTTGTGAAGTTTTAAAACTCATTAAAATTGACCGCACCTTATATCTGGACATTTAAGATACATTCTACTCAAATATCAATCTATCCAATACTTTTGAACTCGTACTTGTTGAAATATTGACGAAATTATCATCGCTTATTTCTAGCTTCAATTATCAAAACTAAAGTTGCCATTGCAGCAGACATATTTAACCAAAAAAATGCTGTTTTCTTAAAATCAGAAAAAGAATAATCATCAAGCTTTAGAATAATTTCAAATAAACTATATATGAATGTAAAAGATGTAAAACAAATAATAAATATAATTACCCAAAATATAAGATATTGAAGTAATAGCTTAGTTTTCAATACTCCTCCTGATACATAGGCTCATTATTAAATATATTACTACTTTAGCTATGTTCCAAGCCACTGCTAATAGCTAGATATGATGTTGCATTGAGTTTAAACACAAAGTGCGGTCAAAATTGACCGCACTTTTTTATCTTTAAATAATCGACTTATTTAATCACGCCACATGCCATACGTGGGCCGCCACCGCCAAGTGGAGCTGGATGATCTGAGTGGTTATCGCCACCAGCGTGAATCATAATAGAATGACCACGAACTTCATCTAATTTTTTAAGACGTGGCGCTAAAACAGGGTTAGTTGCTGTACCATCATGTAATACAGTTAAAGCCGGTAAGTCACCTAAGTGAGCATCATCTTGCCATGGATAACCGTGTTGTTTTGCACCTTTAGGATCCCAGTGACCGCCAGCCGCTAAACCTGCTGTTAATTTACCGTCTTTTTCTTTTGGATCACAGCTTGGATTTTCATGAATGTGGAAACCATGTAAACCTTCAGCTAAACCTTGTAGATTTGGTGTAAACACTAAACCATAATTTGATTCAGTAATAGTTACAGTCCCTACATCTTTGTTACCATTTGCAGGATCTAATTGTTGTACTTTTACTTCGATTGAAGGACCTGCTGGTTTTGCCATATGGTCATGTGCATTTGCCACGCCAGCAGCACAAATCCCGCTGATTGCTAATGCTAAGAGAGTTTTCATTTTCATCATAAGCTCCTTTACTTTAGAAAGACTCAAATTGATTCTACCTAAATACCAATAAAAAAATAGTGGTTTATATTAAGTATTTGACAATTAAATTGATTTGATTTTTCTATCAATCAAACCTGTCCGCCAATAAAAACTGTAAAACTGCATCCATTCTTAAATGTGGGATGCTTTCACCTTGCTGTAAAACTTGAGGTTCAAAGGAATCAAAATCAAAAGATTGTTTTGACCAGAACTCTGCACTAGGTAGTTTGCTTGGTACAGATCCCGGATAAAGCGTAATAAGTTGCTTATCTACAGAACGTACTCCTTGAATAGCTTTAATTTGTTTACCGTTTTGATTAACTAAAACTTGTTTTGTCGCTCGAATCGCAGCAATGGCTGTGTATTCTGTATCAATTCCTTCAAATTCAACATGACGACCACCTTCTTGCACCAATTGGCGCATTAGGCTAATTAAATTTTGAATTTGATCTGTCGTGATATGATCGGCTTTTGTTGCCACAAACATAAGCTTATCAATATTCGGGGAAAACAAGCGATTAAGTAAATTGCGTTTGCCATAATGGAAATTTTTGAAAAGCTGATTAAGCCCTGTTTGCATATCGATAAAGGCTTGTTGGCTATGATTCAGTGGCGTTAAGCAATCTGCTAAAATTACTTGGCGATCAAAAGTAGAAAAATAATTTTCATAAAAGCCTTTCACCACCTTATTACGATAATAATCATACCGCTTATTTAACACGGCAAAATAGCTATTGGATTTCGCCTCTTTTTTCAGTTTTAACCATTGTTCTTCCGACAAGTGCAATAACGGAAAAAATTGTAAAACAGGCGCACCTTCTAATTCTCCAGGCAAGACGAATCGACCTGGTTGAATAAATTGCATTCCTTCTGCTTTGCAGGCAAGCAAATAATCGGTATAAGATTTTGCAATCTGCGCTAAAACATCTTCATTGACGACCACACTTAGGTCGAGTTTTTTCAGTTTATCCAACCAATCTTGAGCAAACTGCTGGCGAATACCTGATGTAATTTTGGCTTGTTCAAGTGACCATTGTTGAAAATCTAAATTCAGCAAAGGTAAATCCAATAGCCATTCACCAGGGTAATCAAAAATATCCAAGTATAATGTGCCACGTTCTTTAAAATGGCGAAGTAAGCCTGATTGGCGTTCAAAACGAATAGCAAGGCGTGTTTCACTCACGCCTCGAGTAGATTGGCACCATTGTGGAGGATTATTCATTAAATCATTGAGATTCGCTTCATAATCAAAACGTGGAATACTTAAATCCTGCTGAGGCACACGTTTTACCGCTAAAATAGATTGATTTCGGGCTGCCTCAAATAAAGGAAGATGAGTATTCCCTTCTTGATTAATATGTAACAATTGATTAATCAAACTCGTAATAAAGGCTGTTTTACCGCTTCGACTTAGCCCTGTCACAGCCAAACGTAAAGTGCGGTCAAATCCACGATTGATTATTTGATTAATTTCCCGATTAATTGATTTAAACATATCCTAAAAATCCAATAACTAGCCATTTTTGCCAAGATATTTTACAATTCACTCAATTTATCACAAAACGGTCTTTAATAATAAAGCTATGTTACGTCGAAATGTCACTTTTTGTTTTTTATTGTGTGGGTTGAGCCAAATTAATCTGGCACAAGCCGCGCCAAGCATACCCAAAATGTTGACAGAAAACGGCTTAACATACTGCACGAATGCATCGGGTTTTTCCTTTAACCCGCAAACTGCTGACGCTGGCACCAGTATGAATGTGGTGACGGAACAAATTTATAACAAATTGTTTGATATTAAAGATCATAGTGCAGCGCTTGTTCCGGTGTTAGCACAATCCTATTCTCTTTCATCTGATGGTAAACAAATCCTCATTAATCTTCGTAAAGGGGTGAAATTCCATCGTACCCCTTGGTTTACGCCTACGCGTGACTTTAATGCAGAAGATGTGGTCTTTTCGATTAATCGTGTTTTAGGGCATGATACTTACCTACCAACACTTTCAGATGATGTGGTCACCTATAAAAATCCACAATATAGAATCTTCCATGAGCAAGCCAAAAAGGTTCACTTTCCGTATTTTGAAAGTATTAAGCTGAATCAAAAAATTAAAAGTATCACGGCAACGAATCCTTATCAGGTCAAAATTGAACTGTTTGAACCCGATGCCTCAATTCTGTCCCATCTTGCTAGCCAATACTCTATTATTTTCTCGCAAGAATATGCGTATCAATTAAGTGCGGATGATAATCTCACCCAATTGGATACACATCCTGTTGGCACGGGCCCTTATCAAGTGAAAGATTACATTTATAACCAATATGTTCGCTTGGTTCGTAATGAGGATTATTGGAAAAAAGAAGCTAAAATTAAAAATATCATCGTGGATCTTTCTACGGATCGTACGGGACGTTTAATAAAATTCTTTAATAATGAATGCCAAATTGCTTCTTACCCTGAAGTTAGCCAACTCGGTTTATTAAGCGAAAAAGATGATCGCTATTATCTGCAATCTACAGATGGAATGAACTTGGCCTATTTGGCTTTCAATTTCCAAAAGCCATTAATGCAGGATAAAACCATTCGCCAAGCCATTTCGCAAAGCTTGAATCGTTTTAGAATTGTGCGAAATATTTACCACAACACAGCAACTGTAGCGAATAACATTATTCCTGAAATTTCTTGGGCTTCTGCAATTAATACGCCTGATTTTCCTTATGATTACCAGCCAGCTGAAGCAGAGAAAGCATTACGCGATAAAAAACTCACGTTAAATATGTGGGTAATGAATGAAGAGCAAGTGTATAACCCAGCCCCAATTAAAATGGCAGAGCTCATTAAATGGGATTTAGCCAAAGCGGGAGTGGATGTTAAAGTGCGGTCAGTCACACGGACATATTTAATCGAACAATTACGCAAAGGCACAGAAGATTACGATTTAATCTTAACGGGTTGGCTTGCTGGAAACCTTGATCCTGACGGGTTTATGCGCCCGATTTTAAGTTGTGATACGCAAAATGAAATCACGAATTTATCAAATTGGTGTAATCCTGAATTCGATAAGATGATGAATCGTGCGCTAGCGACCAATCATTTATATGAGCGCTCTAAAGCATATAACAATGCACAAGACCTCGTCTTAAACGAATTGCCTATTGTGCCAATTGCAAACGTCAAACGACTTTTGGTCGCACGTGGCAATGTTAAAGGAATTGAGATGACTCCATTTGGTAGCATCAATTTTTCTACCTTGTATTTCATGAAAAATAAGGAGAAAAAATAATGCTCGTTTCAGCAATCCGTCATGTGGTTTGGGTAAGCATTTTATTATTGATTTTATCCGTATTAAGTTTTGTGATTTTAATGCGAGATCCGCTCAACACCGATCTTGTCACAAATAACATTTATAGTGCTTATTATCATTACCTTACATCATTGTTACAGGGCGATTTAGGGATTACCTATAACGGCGGAGAATCCTTAAAAGATTTAATTTTTACGGTATTACCACCCACATTAGAACTCTGTTTTACTGCGCTCTTATTAGCTTGTATCTTAGGTATTCCTCTCGGCGTATTAAGTGCGGTCTATAATCAACGTGTTTTTTCACGTACATTGCAGAGTATATCCAATGTTGGTTTGTCTATTCCGATTTTCTGGTTTGCACCAATTTTACTTTATGTAGCAGCAATTCAAAGCTGGGAGATCGCAGCCATTGGGCAATATAATTTACTCTATGAAATCAAACCTATCACCGGTTTCCCTATTATTGATGTGTGGTTTGTGGATGTGCCTTACCGAACTAAAATCGTACAAAATGTTTTACAACATCTAGCCTTGCCTACATTAGTGCTTTGTATTCTGCCGACCATGGAATTTATCCGCATCATTCAGCAACGGGCAGATTATTTACTTCAACAAGAATATGCTAAAGCGGCAGCGACACGTGGCTGGTCAAAATGGACAATTTTAAGACGTTATGTTTTCCGCAATACTTTTCCATTATTAATTCCACAACTTACGCGTGTATTTACCTTAGTATTAACGCAATGTATGTTGGTTGAGACAGTATTAGGCTGGCCAGGAATTGGACGTTGGTTGATTGATGCCGTAACCCAACAAGATTACAACAGTATTTCTGCCGGTGTAGTTGTAATTGGTATTTGTATCATTATTATTGACACGTTCGCCAAGTTGCTCATGTTTGTGTTAGATCCATTGAATAAGAAGGGCTGGTATGCAAGATAGAGAACCTGATGAATTTCGCGAAAGCACCTCCTTCTTTCAGATTTGGTTGCTTTTCCGTCAAAATCGCGTGGCATTATTCTGTTTCTATTTATTTTGTCTTCTGATTTTGACCGCACTTTTTCCTAAACTCATTATGCCTTATAGCGAAAGCATGGAGTTTGTCGGAGAAGAACTCATGCCGCCATCTTGGGTAGAAAAAGGTCGTATTGCTTTTTTCTTTGGTACAGATGATCTTGGCCGTGATGTACTCAGTCGATTAATTATGGGAACACAATATACTCTCGGTTCCTCTCTTTTAGTGGTCATTGCTGTGGCAATTATTGGTGGCGCATTAGGTATTCTTGCCGGTATGTCAGAAGGGATTAAATCTCGTTTTTTAGGTCATTTTTTTGATGCGTTTTTATCTATCCCTATTTTGCTGATTGCCATTATCATTTCTACATTAATGGAACCAAGCTTAATAAACGCCATGTTTGCCACTATGTTGGCTATTTTGCCGTATTTTGTCCATGCGATTTATCAAGCGATTCAGCAAGAACTAAAGAAAGATTACGTTCTCTTACTGAAATTAGATGGTATTTCAAACTGGGAATTATTAAAAACGACAATCTTACCGAATATTAGTGTCGTCTATACGCAAGAAATTTCTCGCGCTTTTGTAGTTGCTATTTTAGATATTACAGCACT
Source organism: Haemophilus sp. (assembly GCA_015255025.1). Taxonomy (GTDB): domain Bacteria; phylum Pseudomonadota; class Gammaproteobacteria; order Enterobacterales; family Pasteurellaceae; genus Haemophilus_D. The sequence continues at coordinate 37,183 of JABZOY010000002.1, read as the reverse complement.
CAGCTTTATTTCTCTAGGTGCACAACGTCCAATGCCAGAATGGGGCGCAATGATTAAAGATTCGTTAGAGCTGATTTATCTTGCCCCTTGGACAGTTTTATTACCGGGCTTTGCTATTATTTTCACCATTTTATTAAGCATTATTTTTACTAACGGATTGTGTAAAGCAATCAATAAATATTACGAGTAACCCATGGCGCTGTTAGATATTCGCAATCTTAATATTGAAATTCAAACACCAAACGGTCGCATGAAAATTGTGGACGGCGTCAATCTTTCGCTTAATGAAGGGGAAATTCTAGGACTCGTCGGTGAATCAGGTTCAGGTAAAAGTTTAATCGCTAAAGTAATCAGTAATTCCATTAAAGACAACTGGATTGTCACCGCTGACCGTTTTCGTTTTAATGATATTGAATTGCTTAAACTGACACCGAATCAACGTCGAAAAATCGTTGGAAAAGAAATTTCAATGATCTTTCAAAACCCATTAAGTTGCCTTGATCCAAGCCGAAAAATTGGTAAACAGCTTATCCAAAGTATTCCAAACTGGACCTTTAAAGGCCGTTGGTGGCAGTGGTTTGGTTGGAAAAAACGTCGTGCGATTGAATTACTGCACCGTGTAGGGATTAAAGACCACCAAGATATTATGGCGAGTTATCCTAATGAGCTCACTGAAGGTGAAGGCCAAAAAGTGATGATTGCCGTAGCAGTGGCGAATCAACCTCGATTATTAATTGCGGATGAACCCACTAATTCTTTGGAGTCCATTACGGCATTGCAAATTTTCCGTTTGCTTTCAAGTATGAACCAAAACCAAGGTACAACAATTTTATTAGCCAGTAACGATCTTAAAAGTATCAGTGAATGGTGTGATAGCATTTCCGTTCTTTATTGTGGGCAAAATACAGAGTCTGGGCCGACCGACCAAATATTAGAAATGCCTCATCATCCTTATACACAAGCATTGCTTTACTCTGTTCCCGATTTTAGTCGCCCTTTAGGTTTTAAAAGCAAATTAGGCACATTAGAAGGAACTGTGCCGATTTTGGAACAAATGCCGATTGGCTGTCGTTTAGGACCTCGCTGCCCTTTTGCTCAGCGTGAATGTATTCAAAAACCAAGCCGATATCGCATTAAACAGCATGAGTTTTCCTGCCATCATCCGATTAATCTTCGAGAACGGCAGTTTAAAGATAAAATTGCAACTTCACCACTTACGCTCAATACCGAATCAAAAGGAAACGAATAATGCCATTATTACAAGTGGAAAATCTCAGTAAAACCTTTGATGACCCTGCAAAACTTTTTGGTTTCGAGCAGTTTTATGCGGTAAAAGACGTCAGCTTTACGCTTAACCGTAAAGAAACGCTTGCGATTATCGGTAAAAATGGTTCGGGTAAATCAACATTAGTGAAAATGATTGCAGGAATTACCTCTCCTACATCAGGGAAAATCTTATTTAATGGTTTACCATTACAATTTGAAGATTTTCACTATCGTGCACAGCATATTCGAATGGTTTTCCAAGATGCGAATTCAGCGTTTAACCCGCGTTTAAATATTGGACAAGCCTTAGATGCACCACTACGATTAATTACCGATTGGGATGAAGAGACTCGCAATGAAAAGATCTTTGAAACACTATCTCTGGTGGGGCTTTATCCTGATTACACGAATCTGAAAATTAAACATCTTTCGGTCAGTCAAAAACAGCGGATCGCCTTAGCTCGCGCTCTAATTCTTCAACCCGAGATCATTATTATTGATGATGCATTGAGTACATTAGATGCCTCTGTGCGTATTCAATTGCTTAATCTGATTTTAGATTTACAAGAACATTTAGGGATTTCCTATATTTATGTTGGACAAAATTTAGGCATTATCAAACATATTGCCGATCAAGTTTTGGTGATGGATGATGGTGAAATTATCGAATCTGGTACACCAAGAGAGATCTTTTCTAATCCTCAAAATAATATTACTCGCCTGCTTGTAGAAAGCCATTTTGGTCAATTACTTGATGAAAATGCTTGGCAAACAACGACTTCCTAATTCTCTTTAAAATAAGTTAGGCATAGACATCTCAAAAAAACGTCTTTAAAATTGACCGCTCTTTTCATTCTTTTTAACAAAATAGGAAAGCAACTATGCAAGCGTTATTAAAACTCACTAACTTTGTGAGCAAAACTTTCGCACTATGGGCGATTGTTTTTGCTCTTCTCGCCTTTCTCTTCCCAGAGCAATTCAAAATTTTTGCACCCTACATTCCTTACCTTTTAGGTTTGGTGATGTTTGGCATGGGGATTACCTTAACTTTCGCTGATTTCAGTGAAGTGGCTAAACACCCGAAATCTGTATTCATTGGTGTAGCGGGTCAATTCATTATCATGCCTGCTATTGCATTTGGATTAGCAAAAGCCTTTGATTTGCCAGCTGATTTAGCGGTTGGTGTAATTCTTGTGGGTTCTTGCCCAGGTGGTACGTCATCAAACGTAATGACTTATTTAGCGAAAGGTAATACCGCGCTTTCTGTTGCTTGTACCACAATCTCAACCTTACTTTCACCAGTATTAACCCCTGCTATTTTCTATGTATTAGCAAGCCAATGGTTAGATATTGATGCAGGTGCAATGTTTATGTCTGTATTAAAAATGGTGTTGTTCCCAATTTTCTTAGGTTTAGTTGTTCGTGCACTCTTCAAAAAACAAGTGGAACAAGCAAGCCAAACTATGCCATTAGTCTCTGTTATTTCTATTGTATTAATCCTTGCAGCCGTCGTAGCAGTAAGTAAAGATAAGATTGTAGAATCTGGCCTATTAATTTTCAGCGTGGTGGTTTTACATAACTGCTTAGGCTATTTAATTGGCTACTTTGCGGCAAAATTATTTAAACTTAATACGGCGGATAGTAAAGCAGTAGCAATTGAAGTGGGTATGCAAAACTCCGGTTTAGGTGCTGCACTGGCAGCCGCTCATTTCAACCCAATTGCCGCAGTACCAAGTGCTTTATTTAGTTTCTGGCACAATGTATCGGGTCCAATTTTGGCGAATATTTTCTCTAATATCAAAAATGAAAAATAAGCTATTTGGGTAAAAAAATAAGGGCGGAAATTATATTCCGCCCTTTTTATATTTTACTGTTTTACTGTTTTACTTAACCGAACCACAATTTAAACAATACAAATACTGCCCTTTTGGATCATTAAATTTGGTTAACACATTCAGTTGTTTTTTCACTTGATGTACTTCCTGTGGCAATCCCAACCAATTTGTCAATAATACTTGCCCTTTTTGCTTAAGCTTGCGATCTAATTTTGCTAAGAAGCTATCATCTTCATCAACTAACCATTGCACACTAAAGCTATCCATATATTTATCCGGATTTTGGTTTACTAGGGCACCAGCTTTCTCAATGGCTACATCTATATCACCTAATTCATCCACCAAACCATTTTTATGTGCATCTTGCCCTAACCAAACTTGGCCTTGAGCAATTTTATCTACTTTATCTTTTGATAACTGACGACCACGGCTTACGACATCTAAGAAGCGGTCATAACCATTTTCAATACCAAGTTGATAGATATCTTGAGTATTTTTATTTAGAGGGCTTAAAGCTGATGTTTCCGCGAGATCTGTTGTCGCTACCCCATCGCTACTCATTCCCATTTTTTTAATCGTGTTTTCAAAGGTTGGGAATAATGCAAAGATCCCAATGGAACCCGTAATCGTATTTTTATCTGCCACAATATAATCTGCAGTAGATGAAATCCAATAACCACCAGATGCAGCCATACCGCCCATAGATACCACAACAGGCTTACCTGCTTTTTGAAGATTTTCAGTTTCCTGACGAATAATTTCTGATGCAAAAGCGCTACCGCCCGGAGAATTAACACGGAGAACAACCGCCTTCACTTTCTCGTTATTGTAGGCTTGTCTCAATAACTTCGCGATGGTATCACCGCCAGCTGATTCTTCATCGCTTTCACCATCAATAATTGTCCCTTCGACATTCACTACCGCAACAATATTTTTTTCATTTGGATCCACAGAGAAACGATCACCTAAATCAGATAAATAATCTTCAAAATCGACTAATTTGGCTTTGCCCTCTTCACCTTGACCAAAAAGTGCGGTCAATTTTTTATCTAAATCCAATCTTGTCGCAAACTGTGTCACTAACTGACGTTTTTTCACATAAGCCGTTTCATCACCTTTTAACGCTTTTAAATCACTAATGTATTTTTGTGCATTGGGTAATACATCATTGGCGGTAATATGACGATTAACCATTAGTGTTTGCATATAGTTTTGCCACATGCCACCAAGCCATTTTTGCATATTCGCTTTTGCTTCTGACGACATATCATCACGTAAGAAAGGTTCTACCGCTGACTTATATGTCCCTACACGGAAAATATGTGGTGTAATTTCAAGTTTTTCGAGCATGGATTTAAAGTAAAGGTTTTCCTGACGCAAACCTTGAATACCGACTTGCCCAATCGGATTGAGATAAATGTCATCCGCAAAACTCGCAAGGAAATATTGTGCCTGCGTGTAATTATCAGCATAAGCAATAACTGGCTTTTCTGACTCTTTGAAACTTTGAATCGCTTTTCCTACATATTCTAATGAGGGAAGATCGCCCCCTTCAAAGTCATTTAAATTCAGTACTAAACCACGAATTCGTTCATCATCTTTTGCAGATAAAATACTTTGTACCACATCAAAAGTGGAATATTTATAAGAGACCTTTTCATTATTTAAACGTTGAAATTCCTCTTGCCAACTCAGCATATCTTCCGTGTTATCTGCAAGATAGCCTGTTAAATTTAAATATAATGCACCTTGATCACCTGATAAGACTTGGCTTTTCTTACCATCCCCAAAAAGACCGACAAGAAAAATCAACGCTAAAACAAATAATAAGAACACAAAATTCATCACAAGATTTCGGATAAAATTGAGCGCTTTACAACAAAATTTCAATACGCTTAAGATGACATTCATGCGAAATTAAACCTTTAAAACAGAAATAAAAATTGTGCGTAGCCTATCATAAAGTCCTATGAAAAACTATGCTATAATCAACCGCACTTAACTAGAAGAAGGAAAATACTATGGATGCATTAACCCTTTTAACACAACGCAAATCGAATAAAAAATTAATGGCACCAGCCCCTAGCCAAGTGCAATTAGAACAGATGTTTCAAGCGGCTTTACATGCCCCTGATCATGGTAAACTTGAACCTTATCATTTCGTGGTAATCCAAGGCACAGGTTTAAGTGAATTGGAAAGCTTACTCAAAGCGGCGGTGACTGAATTTGATTTAGGTGAAGAACGATTAAAAAAAGCAGAGAATTTTGCACGCCGTGCGCCGATGGTCATTGCGGTGATTGCTAAAATTAATCATGAAGTGAAAAAAGTACCAGGTTGGGAACAAATGCTTACTGCAGGTGCAGCAACTTATGCGATTCAACTTGCAGGCAATGCATTGGGTTTTGAAAGTTTTTGGGCAACTGGTCCTCTCGTTGAGGGACGTGAATTACGTGAAGCATTTGGTTGTGACAAAAATGATAAGATCGTTGCCTTATTACAAATTGGTACCGCAGCTGAAAAATTAGAAAGAGACTGTAAACCAAAAGATTTATCACGTTTTGTGAGCCATCTATAACGATCAAAAAAGGCGGAGATTTCCGCCTTTTCTATTCATGTTATTCAAACTCGCCTTCTAATCCACTTCGGATTTTATTTTCAAACGCTGTATAGTCCACTAAAAACGCATCGTGACCATAATCCGATGGGAATTCGTAGAATCTTAAATCCACGCCAGCTTGCTCTAAAAGCTGTTTACTTTTATGCAAATCAATGGATTTAAATAGTTGATCTGTTGTCACTGAAACCAATGTATAGCAGGCTTTAATTCGAGATAACGCTTCTTTGACATCCGTATACCCTACGCTAGGATCATACAGATCGAGAGCACGCAATAAATGCAAATAGGTGTTAGCATCAAAACGCTCTAAGAATTTTCTACCTTGATAACTCAAATAGGATTCCACTTGAAAGTGATCACCCCAAAATTGTCCTTCAGATTTAGTCGCTCGCCCAAATGCCTTGGCTAACTGTACATCGGTCCGATAGGTCAACATTCCCAACATACGAGCAATAGAAAGACCTTGATTAGGCGGTGTCCCTTCATAATAATCACCATTATTAAAATTCGGATCATTAATGACAGCCTGACGCATCACATGATTAAACCCAATAGCTTCCGCACTGAAGAAAATTGAAGAGCAAAGATTCACAATATTATCCATAAAATCCGGATAATCAATTGCCCATTGTGTAGCTTGCATACCGCCAAAAGAGCCGCCCACTATCGCTTTTAGATGTGTTATACCGAGATAGTCAAGTAACGCTTTTTGTACTTTGATAATATCTTGAACAATAATATTGGGGAACTGACTACCATAAGGTTTTCCCGTAGTGGGATTAATTGAGCTTGGTCCCGTTGTTCCTTTACAACCTCCTAATACATTTGAACAAATGAAAAAATATTTAGATGTGTCAAATGCGAGTCCATCCCCCATAAAATTTTGCCACCAACCATCTTTATTCGGTTCATCAAAATAAGGTTCTGCATCTCCCGTTAAGGCATGACAAATCAATACAGCATTGCTTTTATCTGCATTTAAAGTCCCGTAAGTTTGATACGCGACATTGATAGGCGAAAGCTGCCCACCCAATGTTAATTGGAGGGGATTGTCTTGAAAAAGCACGACATTTTGCACAGCCATTAAAATGATAACCTTTTACGTTGATGATTTAACAATTATCAACAGCTCATGTTTTTTGTCAAGAAGTTTTAGACGTTTAGACGTCCAAATATTTCCTTATCAATTTGGTAAACAAATTACACTTGAAATTATTTTGATTTTTCAGTATGTTAGCCATATGCAACTATCCAAAATGCGGTTAAAAATGACCGCACTTTCATGGCTCTCTCGCCTTCCGCTGAAAAAACTCCTCGGCTACGCTTTGGGGTTAGGTTTACTCGTCTTGATTGGTTGCTTCACCATTGATCGTGCTATTAGTTTCTATGTACAGGATCGCGTTTATGAAGACGTTGAAACGCTCCCTCATCGCCACTATGCACTAGTACTTGGTACATCTAAATATGTTGCCAAAGGCAAAACCAACAAATATTACGACTACCGTTTAGAAGCATCAAAATACTTAATCGATCAAAATAAAGTTGATTATTTATTGCTAAGTGGCGATAACCGCACGCTTCAATATAACGAGCCTCGCACCATGTTTTTAGACCTACGTAAAATGGGCGTGTCTGAAAGCGTCATGTTTAAAGATTTTGCAGGATTCCGCACCTTAGACTCTGTTGTGAGAGCAAATAAAGTTTTCCAAGTTCCCTCTTTTACGATCATCAGTCAAAAATTCCATTGTGAACGTGCTCTGCTTATTGCTAAACATTACGATATTGATGCCATTTGTTTCACCGCAAAACAGCCTGAAGTTTATTTTGGGACGCGTGTCCGCGAAATGTTTGCTCGCGTGAAAGCCGTATTAGACTTAATTATCGGGGTAAAACCTTATTTTCTTGGCACGCCAGAACCACTGCCAATGCCTGCTGAATAGTTAATGATTCTTTAATTTTTACCCTGTTTAATCAAAAAAAATCTAAATAAAAAGATTTTTATACGATTTTTTATCATATTTATTTGACAATTTTTATTTAAATCGCTATTTCTAATAGCCATCATAAAACACAACATCTTACTTTTTTTCATTTTAGAGGATTATCTTATGTCTCATTTATCGGTAGCAAAATTTGGTGGTACATCCGTCGCGAACTATTCCGCTATGCAAGCTTGTGCCAAAATCGTCATTGCAGATCCTAATACTCGCGTTGTCGTGCTTTCTGCATCAGCTGGTGTAACAAACTTATTAGTTGCCTTAGCCAATGGTGTCGAAGCTGAAGAGCGCGCAAAATTAATTGGTGAAGTCCGCCAAATTCAAGAAAACATTTTAAATGAATTAAAAGACGACAGCCGTGTTCGCCCTATCATTGAAAAATACTTAGAAAATATTACCGCACTTTCTGAAGCGGCTAGTCTTGCAACATCACTCGCTTTAACTGATGAGCTCATTAGCCACGGTGAAATGATGTCAACGCAAATTTTCATTGAAGTATTAAGAGAATTAAAAGCTTCTGCGACTTGGGTTGATGTACGTACTTTAGTGGCAACTAATGATAACTTTGGTAAAGCGGCACCAGATGATGCACAAACTCAAGCGAACTGCGATAATTTATTGAAACCATTAATCGACCGCGGTGAATTAGTCATCACTCAAGGCTTTATCGGTCGTGAACCTGGCGGTAAAACGACGACTTTAGGCCGTGGTGGTAGCGACTACTCTGCTGCACTTTTAGCAGAAGTATTAAACGCAAAAGATGTCTTAATTTGGACTGATGTGGCGGGAATTTATACGACCGATCCACGTATCGTACCAAATGCACAACGTATTGATACCATGAGCTTTGCTGAAGCAGCTGAAATGGCAACCTTTGGGGCGAAAGTATTACACCCTGCGACATTGCTTCCTGCTGTGCGCAGTAATATCCCTGTTTATGTAGGTTCAAGTAAAGCACCAGAAGCTGGCGGTACTTGGGTAACACGTGATCCGCAACCTCGCCCAACATTCCGTGCAATTGCATTACGTCGCGATCAAACCCTACTAACGCTTTCAAGTCTCAGTATGCTACATGCACAGGGCTTCCTGGCGAATGTATTCACTATCTTAGCGAAATATAAAATTTCAGTGGATACGATCACAACCTCTGAGGTAAGCATTGCATTAACCTTAGATAAAACTGGCTCAGCGTCATCTGGTGTAGAATTACTTTCTCCGGAATTACTAGAAGAATTAAGCCAATATTGTACCGTGAAAGTGGATACTGGCTTATCGCTTGTCGCATTAATTGGAAATGATTTACACCTCGCTTCAGGTGTGGCAAAACGTATTTTTGACACTCTTGAAGGCTATAACATTCGCATGATTAGCTATGGCGCAAGCACCAATAACATTTGTATGCTCGCGATGAGTGACAAAGCAGATGACGTGGTTCGTTCATTACACAAATCATTGTTTGAATAAAAAATTTACTGAAAGTGCGGTTAAAAATAACCGCACTTTTTTACGTTTAAAATTTGAGATTACGACCAAAAAAGAGTAAAGTAATCGTTTGTCTGATTTATAAACTTACGCAAACTTAAGGCGGAAATTATGGGAAAAAGTGTTGTTGTTCTTGGCGCTCAGTGGGGCGATGAAGGGAAAGGCAAGATCGTTGATTTATTAACAGATCGCGTTAAATATGTGGTGCGTTACCAAGGTGGTCACAACGCAGGTCACACTTTAATTATTAATGGTGAAAAAACCGTATTACGCTTAATTCCATCAGGTATTTTACGTGATAACGTGACCTGTTTAATCGGTAACGGCGTAGTGCTTTCTCCTGCCGCATTAATGCAAGAAATGGGCGAATTAGAAAGCCGTGGCGTAAAAGTACGTGAACGTTTATTAATTTCAGAAGCTTGTCCATTAATCCTACCTTATCACGTTGCCATGGATCACGCGCGTGAAGCCGCATTAGGTAAAAAAGCCATTGGTACAACCGGTCGTGGTATCGGCCCAGCTTATGAAGATAAAGTAGCTCGTCGTGGTTTACGTGTGGGCGATTTATTCAATCGCGAAGCCTTTGCTGAAAAATTAAAAAATATCCTTGAATACTATAATTTCCAATTGGTGAACTACTACAAAGTAGAACCTGTTGATTATCAAAAAACATTAGACGATGTGTTCGCGGTAGCTGATATTATTACTGGCATGGTAGCAGATATCACAACTATTTTAGATACTGCTCGTAAAAATGGCGACAACATCCTATTCGAAGGTGCACAAGGCACCATGCTTGATATCGACCACGGCACCTATCCGTATGTAACCAGTTCGAACACCACAGCAGGCGGCGTAGCGACAGGTTCTGGTTTCGGTCCTCGTAACCTTGATTATGTGTTAGGTATCATCAAAGCTTACTGTACACGTGTTGGTGGCGGTCCATTCACCACAGAATTATTCGATGAAACTGGTGCTGAAATTGCCCGTAAAGGTAACGAATTTGGTGCAGTAACTGGTCGTCCACGTCGTTGTGGTTGGTTCGATGCTGTAGCGATTCGCCGTGCGATTCAACTTAACTCAATTTCTGGTTTCTGCATGACCAAATTAGACGTATTAGATGGCTTTGATGAAGTGAAAATCTGTACCGCTTACAAAATGCCAAATGGTGAAATCGTTGAATATGCGCCATTAGCAGCAAAAGATTGGGAAGGCGTAGAGCCAATTTACGAAACCTTACCTGGTTGGAAAGAAAACACCTTCGGTGTGACTGATGTAAATAAATTACCGCAAACTTGCCGTGATTACATCAAACGTATCGAAGAAGTAACTGGTGTGCTGGTAGCTATCCTTTCAACGGGTCCAGATCGTGTTCAAACAATGATTTTACGCGATCCATTTGCGGCCTAAAACAGCATAAAAATAAACCGCACGTTGGTACAACCAAGTGCGGTTATTTTTTAAGGAGTTTTTGATGACTGAACAAGATATTGCTGACTACCTAAAAAATCACCCTGATTTTTTTACTCATCGCCCGGAATTACTTCAACAGCTTACCATTCCACATAGCCATGAAGAAGGGACAATTTCGTTAGTCGAAGCACAACTTGCTCAGCAACGAAAACAAATCAAAACGCTTACTCAACTCCTCGAAAAATTTCATCAACTTGCTCATCAAGAAGCAGATATCTTCTTTGCTCTTTTGCCTTTGCAGAAAAAACTATTTCAAACAGAAGACTTTATCGTCATCGATGAAAAGTTAGATGACTGGGCAAAAGGTTATGAGCTAGAAGGTGCCAAAATCTTACTTTTCACTGACAGCTGGCAAAAAAAGGACAGCATTCCTGAACAATATTGGCTAGACCGAAAAGCTTTTGAACTCATTCGACTAGAGCGTATGGGTTTACGCCAATTCTATTTAGGCGATCTCTCCAATAAAGAAAAAGCCCTCATGTTCCTTCCTGAAGAACTCCCTATCGGCTCTGTGGCGATTTGCCGTTTAGGTGGAACACCCCAAAAACCAACCGCACTTTTACTCTTCAAATCTCGAGACACTGACCGTTTCCACAACGACCAAGACACTACATTTCTTCGACATTTAGTTGATATTGTGGAATTGCATTTGGGAAGATGGATTTAGACATTATTAAGTGATCTCTATCACAAATCTGAAAATTATTTAAATTTAGACTTTTATATTCAAATATTTAAGCGTATTTTGTAGGTTAGATGTTTTGGTATAAATGTCGATCGTAGTTTGATCTCATTTACTGATTTTATCCCTATCTCAGTGAGGTTTCATTATGAATAAAAAAATGTCTTTAACATTGATTGCTATTGGACTAGGTATGTCACTTAGTAATATTGCTGCAGCACAAGAAAAATTAATTGTGTACACATCAATGAAGGAATCATTAATTGGAGCATTAAAAGCTAAGTTTACTGAAAAATATCCAGATGTTGAAATGGATTATCAGTCTGCTGGTGCCGGAAAATTGATGGCTAAAATTGCAACGGAAAAAGAATCCGGGAAAATTATGGCTGATGTAATTTGGACAAGTGAAGTACCTGACTTCTTCCAAATGAAAAAGAACGGCATGCTCGAAGCTTATGTTTCCCCTGAAACAAACAATATCGTTAATCCTATCCCTAATTTCGATGGTTCTTTTACCCCAATCCGCCTCGGCACACTAGCAATCGCCTACAATACGCGTTTCGTTAAAGATAACCCGCCTGCTGAATGGGCTGATATCTTAAAACCTGAATATAAAGGTGCGTTTGGTATTGCAAACCCTGCATTATCGGGTACGTCATATATGAGTGTTTCTTTATTAAAAGATAAATTTGGTTGGGAATTCTTTGAAAAATTAAAATCCAATAAAGCAAAAGTGGGTAAAGGCGCAGGACAAGTTATCGACGATACCGCATCTGGTGATTTATTAGCCTCCCTCGCTGTTGACTATATTACCAACGATAAAATCAAAAAAGGCGCGCAATTAAAATTGGTTTATCCAAAAGAAACGCTTGTCATCCCTAGCCCTGCAGCGATCTTAAAAGGTACTGAACACCTTGCTGCTTCACAAAAATTTATTGACTTCTTACTTTCTGAAGATGGACAAAAAATCATTGCAAATGAAGGAACATTACCAGTTAGAAAAGGTATTGAACTTGATGCTAAATTTGGTATGCCATCTCTAGAGGATGCGGTATCAAGAGCAATTCCTATTGACTATGAAAAATTAATGTCAGAAAAAGAAGAAACAATTAAACATTTCACTCAAATTCTTCAAGGTCGTTAATCAGTAAGGAGTAGTGATTATGGCAACAATTACATTTGAAAATGTATCCAAAAAATTCGGTTCAAATGAAGTGTTAAAAAATCTGTCCTTAGTTGTACAAGATGGAGAATGTTTTACACTTCTTGGCCCATCCGGCTGTGGAAAAACTGTCTTATTACGCCTGCTTGCAGGATTTGATGTGCCTGATAGTGGCCGTATTTTAATTGACGATGTGGTTGTTGCCGATCCCGCTACAAACACGGATGTTCCACCAGATCAACGTGGTCTAGGTGTGGTCTTCCAAGATTATGCTGTTTGGCCACATATGACTGTCTTTGACAATATCGCCTATCCTCTTAAATTAAAAAATATTGAAAAACAAGCTCTCCATAAACAAGTGATGGAAGTTGTCGAATTAGTCAATTTAACTGGCTTAGAAGAACGTTTACCTTCTCAATTATCAGGAGGGCAACAACAACGTGTTGCTCTCGCAAGGGCATTAGTTGCTAAACCATCTTTAATGCTCTTAGACGAACCTCTCAATAACCTAGATGCCAATCTTCGAGAAGAAATGCGTTTTGAAATTAAAGAATTACAGAAAAAACTCGGTATTACTATTCTGTACGTAACACATGACCAAGAAATTGCCTTAGCAATATCAGATCGTTTGGCCATTATGAATGAGCATGGTGATATCCAACAAATTGGCACACCATGGGACATTTATGAGCGTTCAGAAAATGAGATGGTGTTTAAATTTATGGGGCTCGCAAATTTCATTCCTGTGAGATACCAAAATAATCATCATTACATTGGAGAAGGCAATCAAATTTTAAATTGGAAAAACTTGCCGCCTAACTCAGGGAAATTAGGATGTCGACCTTCCGATATCATACTAAGCAAAAACAATGAGGGTTTACTAGGAAAAATATCAAGAGCCAGCTTTCTTGGCGCGGTAATGGATTATATGGTAGAGATTGATGGTGTAACACTACGAACAGAAATCCCAACTAATAAAGCATTACGTAATAATTTAATGTTCAATGAAGGTGAAAATTGCTTTATCAGTTTTCATGATTTGCTTTGGTTTGATTCTGCTAAAGAAATCTAGAGGGGTTTATTATGGCTACAACTATTCAAAATAATCATCCATTCAATATTGCTAACGTTATTCTAGCCTTATCTATCGGTATCTTAGTGATCGTTGTTGCGGTTCCTGTTTTACTTATTTTCCTCAATTCATTTTGGGTTGACGGGCAATTTAATATCACTGATGTGGTGAATATTCTTAAGCAAGAAGAAACCTATGAAGCATTACTCAATTCACTTTTTATCGCATCTGGCGTAACTGTGATGAGTACGATTATTGGTACATTTTTTGCTTGGTTAGTGACTCGAACAGATCTACCTTATAAAGGTTTTATGAAAGTGATGTTCCTTGTACCTTTTATGCTTCCTTCTTTCATTGGGGCATTAGCTTGGAAAATGTTACTTTCACCACGTTCTGGCTACATTAACCAATTCTTCATGGATTTAGGATTTGATGGGCCTATTTTTAATATCTATAGCTATGCCGGTATTATGGCCGTAGAAACGATGTATCTTTTCCCATTCGTCTTTATCCAAGTCTGTGGTGCATTGGAGCGCATGGATCCTACATTAGAAGAATCAGCTAGAATCTCTGGCGCAAGCCTCTTTACCATTACACGTAAAATTACCATTCCACTCGTTATGCCAAGTATTCTTTCTGGTGCATTACTCATTATGCTCTATTCTATGGCTCACTTTGGTACTGTTGCCGTACTAGGCGTAGAAAATGGTATTTTCAACATTCCAACCCTCATTTATGAACGTATTCACCAAAGTGCGGGTAGTTTTGAAGCCATTCGTACCGGTACTGTGCTTGCAACTGTTTTAGTATTCACTGCGGCACTAATTATTTGGTTACAAAACAAAATCTTAAATAAAGGTCGATTCCAAATTATTGCAGGTAAAAGCTTTAGACCTATCGAAGTAAAACTTCGTGGTTTAAGAAAACCGTTGCTTGTTATTTGCTTACTCTACATCGCCTTTACAATCGTATTACCTACAGTCACGATTTTCCTTGTTGGCGGATTAAAAACCTATGGATTACCAATTACATGGGAAAATCTCACATTAGATAACTATAAATTCATCTTATTTGAATGGCAGTTAACAAAAGATGCAATTCGCAATAGTGTAACCCTCGGTCTCGCAGCAGCATTGATTACCATGTTTGCAGGGGTAATGATTTCTTATGTTATCGTTAAAATGCGTGTTCGCGGAAAAGGCATTCTTGAGTTCTTAGGGATGTTGCCATTCTCCGTACCTGGCTCTGTAATTGCTCTTGGGGTGATCCTTGCATGGAGTGGTAAATTTGGTATCAATCTCTACAATACAGTTTGGATTATTTTAATTGCTTACATTGCACGTTATATGGCTTTCTCACTCAAAGCTAACTCTGCTGCACTTGAGCAAGTACATGATTCATTAGTTGAAGCTTCTCGAGCATGTGGAGCAAGTATGTGGCAATCTTTAAAAGATATTGTTATCCCACTCGTAAGACCGGGGATGATTGCCGCCTTCTTCCTAATTTTCCTTCCGGCTCTACGCGAATTGACCGTTTCTGTTATGTTATATGGTCCTTCTACACGAACCATCGGGGTAGCAATTTATACCCTAAATGAAGACGGTGAAACCGTTTATTCTGCGGCATTAGCAGGTATCGCCCTAATAATCATTGTGTTAGGTCAAACCGTTATTAAACGTTATGCTGAAAAGAAAACTCAAAAATAGAAGGTTAGGAGTAAAAGATGAGCTATATTCAATTAAATCATGTCATGAAAAAATTTGGTGATGTTATTGCCATTGAAGATCTTAACCTTTCTATCGAAAAAGGCGAATGTTTCTCTATGCTAGGGCCATCGGGTTGTGGAAAAACAACAACCCTAAGAATGATCGCTGGCTTTGAAGACTTAGACGGAGGAGAAATTAAAGTTGGTGATAAATTACTGTCATCGAAGAAAAACAATTTCTATCTCCCGCCAGAGAAACGCAATTTTGGCATGGTCTTTCAGGCCTTTGCGGTATGGCCACATATGACGGTATATGATAACGTTGCCTTTCCGTTAAAACTCAAAAATATTTCAGCCCAAGAAATTGAAAAACGAACAACTGATGCGTTAAGACACACTAATTTACTTAGTGTTGCCAAGAAAAGCCCTGATGATTTATCTGGTGGCGGAAAACAACGTGTGGCACTTGCTAGAGCATTAGCAATTAACCCAGACGTCATGTTACTAGACGAACCATTATCAAGCTTAGACCCACATCTTCGCGAAGAAATGCGGTTTGAAATTAAGGCATTACAGAAAAAATTTGGGTTCTCAATTATTTATGTGACGCATGACCAATCTGAAGCAATGGCACTTTCAGATCGTATTATGGTTATGAAGAAAGGGGCGGTACAACAAATTGATACCCCATTAAACATTTATAACAACCCAGCTAACAAGTTTGTCTTCAATTTTATCGGGTTATCAAATCAATTAAATGTAAACCTGTCATCACAAGGTATTCATATTGATAAAGTTGATGGTATTTTTAATCTTCCAGAAATGCCAAATAATGACTTACTTTCACAAGGGAAAGCGATATTAGCAAGCCGTCCATCTGACATTGAATTTGTTCAACAAGGTGGAATCCCTGGTGTCGTAAAACGTCGCTCTTATCTTGGTGAAGTGACGGATTATAATATCCAAGTTGGAGATCAAGATATTCGTGTTCAAATTGGGCGACGAGATTCAGGTCCGAAAGAAGGGGAAACATGTCAGATAGCCTTTGAACATTTGCATTGGTACCCTGCTGAATAACATATCCTAAGTGCGGTTAAATTTAACCGCACTTTTATTTTTTTATGATAATTAAGCAAGCTTTTCTCATTATCAACTAATCTTTGATCCTGCTCACAATTTCAAAAAAATAAACTTTCTTTATTTTTCAACTCTTTCTACAATACCTTTGTTTTTATTATTAAAAACACACAATTCAATTTAACTTCAGATATCACAAGGGTCTAATTATGAAAATTTTAACTTGGCCTGTGGTTGCAGGTGCTGCACTTGGTATCGTTGCGCCACTTCTCACTTACAATGGCAATCCTGGTAATATGGGATTTTGTGCGGCTTGTTTCTTACGCGATACAGCCGGATCGCTTGGATTACACCACGCCGCCCCATTGCAATACCTTCGCCCAGAACTCATTGGATTAGTTTTAGGAGCACTCGCCAGTGCATTCTTATCTAAGGAATTTAAACCTCGTGGTGGCTCTGCCCCACTCGCTCGTATTAGCTTAGGCTTTTTTGCGATGCTTGGTGCACTCATTTTCTTAGGTTGTCCATGGCGTGCTTATTTACGATTAGGAGGCGGTGATCTCACTGCAATTGCAGGTATCGTAGGATTGTTTGCCGGTGTATTAGGCGGCATTTTCTTCGCTAATCGAGGATTCTCATTAGGTAAATCTAAGGAACAAAGCCAATCTTCAGGTTTAATTGGTCCAATCTTTGCCGTAATTTTGCTTGTTTTAGCCTTAACCCAATTCAAATTTGGTGAAAATCTAGCGATTTACACCTCTGAAAAAGGGCCTGGCGCACAACATGCGGCTATTTGGATGTCACTTGCTGGCGGATTACTTCTCGGTGTGCTGATGCAAAAATCGCGTTTTTGCACAATTGGGGCATTCCGAAACTTTGTCCTCTTCCGTGATGCACATTTATTAAATGGCGTGATTGCATTGATTGTCTTTGCAGCAATAACCAATGCCTTATTAGGTCAATTCCATTTAGGCTTTGAAAAACAACCTATCGCGCATAATGACTATCTCTACAATTTCCTTTCTATGGCGCTTTGCGGTCTTTGCTTTGCATTAGGCGGTGGTTGTCCAGGTAAGCAATTAGTCAATATTGGTGAAGGGAACAATGACTCAGCATTATTTGTGCTCGGTATGCTACTTGGCGCAGCTGCGGCACATAACTTTGGCTTAGCCGCGGCTCCTTCAGGCGTTGCAGCCTTTACGCCTTATGTTTTACTTGCCGGCTTTGCAGTTTGCTTATATATCGCATTAACCAATAAATCTGAAGCTTAACATCCATTCAGAATAAATAAAAAGGAAGTCAATTATGACTTCCTTTTTTCGTTTTTAAAAGTGCGGTCATTTTTAACCGCACTTTCTACATCATTAGAGTATATTTTTCTCGCCACGGGAAAGACTAATTAAGCCTGAACGAACAATCTCAAGTAATGTACTTTCTTCTTTCACAGCTTCAACAAAAGCATCTAATTTGTCTTTTGTACCCGTTAATTGAATAGTGTAAGATTTTGTTGTTACATCCACAATCTGACCACGGAAGATATCGGCTAAACGTTTTAACTCATCACGTGATGAACCCGTTGCACGTACTTTCACTAACAACACTTCACGCTCAACATGCTCATGTTCACTCAAGTTAATAACTTTAAACACATCCACTAACTTGTGAAGTTGCTTTTCGATTTGTTCGAGTACTTGCTCATCACCCACTGCTTCAATCGTCATACGAGAAAGCGTTGGATCGTCCGTAGGTGCCACGGTTAAGCTTTCAATGTTAAATGCACGTTGGGAAAATAAGCCGACCACTCGAGATAATGCACCGGATTCATTTTCTAATAAAACAGATAAAATTCTACGCATTATTCGTTCTCCTCTTGTGGTTTGCTTAAAATCATCTCATTCATCGCCCCGCCGCGAACTTGCATTGGGTAAACGTGTTCGGTTTCATCAACGTTAATATCAACAAAGACCAATTTATTTTTAATGCTGAAGGCTTCTTGTAATTTGCTTTCTAATTCATCTGGTGTTGAAATCTGAATTCCCACATGCCCATAAGATTCTGCTAACTTCACGAAATCCGGTAAAGAATTCATATAAGTTTGAGAATGGCGGCCTGAGTAAATCAAATCCTGCCATTGTTTCACCATGCCTAAGAAGTGGTTGTTCAAACAAATCACCACAACTGGAATGCCATATTGTGTTGCCGTTGAAAGCTCTTGGATATTCATTTGAATACTGCCATCACCCGTTACACAAACTACAGTTGCGTCAGGATGTGCAAGTTTCACCCCTAATGCAGCAGGTAAACCAAAGCCCATCGTACCCGCACCACCTGAATTGATCCAACGACGCGGTAAATCAAACGGATAATGTAATGCAGCAAACATTTGGTGTTGCCCTACATCCGATGCCACATAAGCTTGGCCTTTTGTAATGCGATATACTGCTTCCATCACTTGCTGTGGTTTGATGACGCCTGAAGTGCGGTCGAAATCCAAACATTTTTTCGCTTTCCATTCATCGATTTGTTTCCACCAATCTTCTAAGTGATTTTGCGGACGAGAACCAATTTCTTCACCTAATAAACTTAAGAATTCATCCAATACATTTTTCGCGTTACCTACAATTGGAATAGCCGCAGGTACGTTTTTAGAAATAGAGGTTGGGTCAATATCAATCTGAATCACTTTTGCATTCGGGCAATATTTATCTAAGTTGTTAGTGGTACGGTCATCAAAACGCACCCCAACACCAAGAATTAAATCACTTTCATGCATCGCTGTATTGGCTTCATAAGTCCCGTGCATCCCAAGCATGCCTAAGAATTGTTTATCGGTACTTGGATATACGCCTAACCCCATTAATGATGAAGTTACTGGTAAATTTAAACGTTGTGCAAATTGCGTTAATTCTTCATGACAGCCTGCCGCAATTGCACCACCACCCACGAATAAAACCGGTTTTTTAGCTACTAATAATGCTTTTAACGCTTTCTTAATTTGCCCCTTATGACCATTTACCGTTGGATTATAAGAACGAAGCTCAACAGATTTTGGATATTCGTAAGGATATTTTAAAGTTGGATTTACGGTATCTTTTGGAATATCTACGACAACGGGACCTGGACGGCCTGTTGAAGCAATATAAAAGGCTTTTTTCAAGATACCTGGAATGTCTTCTGCTTTTTTAACGATAAAGCTGTGCTTAACCACTGGACGAGAAATCCCCACCATATCACATTCTTGGAACGCATCACGACCGATTAAGCTACTCATTACCTGACCTGAAATGATCACCATTGGTACTGAATCAGTATAAGCGGTCAAAATACCCGTAATCGCATTGGTCGCACCAGGTCCTGATGTGACTAACACACAACCTACTTTACCGGTTGCACGTGCATAACCATCTGCCATATGTACTGCAGCTTGCTCATGACGAACTAAAATATGCTCAATCCCACCAAGAGTATGGATTGCATCATAAATATCCAATACGGCACCGCCTGGATAACCAAATAAATACTCAACGCCTTCGTCACGCAAAGACTGAACCACCATTTCCGCACCGGATAATTTCTTCATATTTTACTCCTAAAACTGACCACACTTTTATTTGTTACGATTCGTGTCAAAACAATGGAAACATCATACCGAAAGAAAACGGCTTGTCCAGCATGAGAAAAGTCTAAAAAAACGAATTAAAAAGCATTAAAAACTAACAAAATAAAAATATTAAGATTTAAATAAAGATAATTAATATAAAAAGCAGAAAATCGTAGTTTTATATGGAGTTTTATAAAAATAAAAATTTTTTATTCTTTTGTTCAAAATTTTGAGCTGGATCACATTTTAAGTATTGATTTTTCTGCTGAGTCAGGAGAAAGGGAGAGATTATAAGAAAAAACCGCACTTGGAAGATCCAAAGTGCGGTTAAATTTTAAGAGATTTTTAATTAGCCGTTATAGCGTTTGAACACTAAAGTCGCGTTTGTACCACCGAAACCAAAGCTGTTTGACATGACAGTTTGTAAGCCTGCATTTTCTTTTGTTTCAGTCACGATATTGCAGCCTTCTGCCGCTTCGTCTAATGTTTCGATATTAATGCTTGGTGCAATAAAGTCATTGTGTAGCATTAATAAGGTATAGATTGCTTCGTGTGCACCGGCAGCACCTAAAGAGTGACCGGTCATTGATTTGGTAGAAGAAATCGCAGGGATTTTGTCACCAAATACATTTTTGATTGCACCTAATTCTTTTACGTCACCTACTGGAGTAGAAGTACCATGTACGTTGATGTAATCAATTGGAGTATCTACCGTCGCCATTGCTTGTTTCATACAACGCTCAGCACCTTCACCACTTGGCGCTACCATGTCGTAACCATCAGAGGTTGCGCCATAACCTACGATTTCAGCATAGATTTTTGCGCCACGTGCTAATGCGTGTTCTAATTCTTCAACCACTACAACAGCGCCACCACCTGCGATAACGAAACCATCACGGTCTGCATCGTAAGCACGAGACGCTTTTTCTGGGGTATCATTGTATTTAGTTGAAACGGCACCCATTGCATCGAATTCAGTTGCACATTCCCAAGATAATTCTTCCGCACCACCAGCGAAAACCACATCTTGTTTACCTAATTGAATTAATTCAACTGCGTGACCGATACAGTGTGCAGACGTTGCACAAGCAGAGCTGATTGAGTAGTTCACACCACGGATTTTGTAAGGGGTTGCTAAACAAGCTGACACACTTGAAGCCATGGTTTTAGTTACTGCATAAGGACCAATTGCTTTCACACCGCGTGGACCACGCACTGCATCACAAGCCACTAATTGGTTGTGAGCTGAACCAGTACCTGCACCGATTACCAGACCTGTACGGTCATTTGAAACTTGATCTTCTGTTAAACCTGAATCTTCAATCGCTTCACGCATAGAAAGGTATGCATAAGCTGCCGCATCACCCATAAAACGATACACTTTACGATCGATATGCTCGCTTGGATCAAGTTTGATTGTGCCGGCAACATGGCTACGCATTTTCATTTCAATAAACTCAGGCACGACTTCAATACCAGATTTACCTGCTTTTAATGAAGCCAAAACTTCTTCTTTGTTGTTACCGATACTTGAAATAATACCAAAACCAGTAATTACAGCTCTTTTCATTCTTTATTCCTTATGAGTTAGGGGAAATTTAATTCAACTTACAGTTGTTAGCTGAACGCAATTTACTATGAAATGAAAATATTGCAAGCAATAATTCATTTGTTCGACCAGTTAAGTTTTAACCGTCTCAAAATTTCCGTGCTATTATAAAAGAATTTGATAAGGCAAAAAAGGGCTAACACATGTTCACCATTCAGCATGCAAAAATTCATTTTAACCAAGAGAATACCCCTGTTTCAGATAAATTTGATGATGTGTATTTTTCTAATCAGGATGGTTTAGCGGAAACCCATTATGTGTTTTTAGAAGGCAATCAGTTGTGGGAACGTTGGGTTAATTATCAAGAAGCCCATTTTGTTATTGCTGAAACGGGGTTTGGCACAGGATTAAATTTCTTTGCGGTGACCACGCTATTCGGTGAATTTCGTCAAAAGTACCCCAATTCGCCTTTAAAACGCCTTTATTTTATCTCTTTTGAAAAATACCCTTTGGCACTTGATGCGTTACAACAAGCTCATTTAGCCTATCCGCAATTTTCTCATCTTGCTCAGCATTTACAACAGCATTGGCTTAATCCCATTCAAGGTTGCTATCGTTTTCATTTTGATGAAACCACGTTAGATCTTTGGTTTGGTGATGTAGCTGAAAATCTGCCACAACTGGGCGATTATATGAATGATAAAATTGATGCGTGGTTTTTAGATGGTTTTGCGCCAAGTAAAAATCCAGACATGTGGAACGAGCAGCTTTATCAGCAAATGTTTCGTTTTACCAAGCCACAAGGCACCTTTGCGACCTTTACTGCAGCAAGTGCGGTCAGAAAAGGCTTAGAAAATGCAGGCTTTAATATTACGAAACGAAAAGGCTTTGGTAAAAAACGAGAATGTCTTTCTGGTCAAAAAACGCATGAAAAACTGACCGCACTTTCATTACCCTGGTTTCATAGTCAATCCGCGAATCTAAACGAGCAAGATATTGCCATTATTGGTGGTGGGATTGCCTCTCTTTGTACGGCAATCTCCCTGCTTAAACGCGGCGCCAAAATTACGATTTATTGCGAAGATGAGCAAACAGCTCTCAATGCATCAGGCAATAAACAAGGCGCTTTTTATCCGCAACTGAGCGATGATAACGAGCGCAATATTCGTTTTTATATTCATACCTTCGCCTATGGTCATCAATTCCTACAATGGGCAATTCAACAACAAATCAAATTTGAACATGAGTTCTGTGGTGTCGCACTTTGTGCTTACAATGAGAAAGCTGAAAGTAAATTAAATAAAATCGCTGAGCTGAATTTGCCTCCTGATTTATATCAGTCATTAAGCCTATCTGAATTAAATGAAAAAGTGGGCTTACCGTTACCTTTTGGTGGCGGTTTTATTCCTCAAGGCGCTTGGCTTGCACCACGTCAGTTAGTTCAGCATGCTTTTGCCTTTTTAGAAACACAAGGTGTCCAGATTAAAACATCACAAAAAGTAATCGCACTTTCTCAAACAGAAAATGGTTGGCAAATCACCACAGGTGAAAATGAAACTTTCTGCCATGAAGTGGTTGTTTTAGCAAACGGGCATAAACTCACTGAGTTTGAGCAAACACAAAAACTCCCACTCTATCCTGTTCGCGGGCAAGTGAGCCAAATTCCGACATCGGAAAACTTACTTAAACTCAAAACCGTGTTGTGCTATGACGGCTACCTGACGCCAGTCGATCAAGCGAAAGCCAGTCATTGTATTGGTGCAAGTCATGTTCGTGATAATGCGACTCGTGAATTTAGCCTAACCGAACAACAAGAAAACCAACAAAAAATTCAGCAAAATATACCTGAAGAGTGGACAAAAGAAGTGGATACATCGGGTAATCTTGCTCGAATCGGTGTACGTTGTTCGGTACGTGATCTTACGCCAATGATGGGCGCTGTTCCTCATTTTTCAGCACAGCAAGTTCAATATCAAAATTTGTTTAATTTACGCCGCCGTAAACAGCCAATAGAACAAGCTGAAAACTACCCTAATCTCTATTTAATCGGTGCATTAGGCTCACGAGGATTAACCTCTGCACCGTTTTTAGGAGAAACACTGGCTTCCTTAATTTATGGCGAGCCCTTGCCGATGAGTGAAGATCTGATTCATAACTTAATGCCAAACCGCAGTTGGGTCAGACGCTGGTTGAAAGGAGCAGAGGTGAAATAAAAAAGTGCGGTTAAAATCAACCGCACTTTTTTAATACAAGCTTAAACGTTGTAATCGCTGTCTGGCGATTTCTTTGATTTCATCCTTTTTCGCCGTATTCATAATTTCCAAATAAAGCAATTTGGCTAAACCAATATTGACTTGTGTCCCAATCCCTTCTTCATACAAACGAGCCAAACGGAATCGCCCCTCATTGCTACCCGCATTCGCGGCTTTTTGGAACCATTCAAAGGCTTTGGTGAATTCTTTCTGATTGGTATAAATTTCTCCTAATGTAAGCATGGCATCAGGATCTTTTGTCGCACTGGTTTCAAATAATTTAATCGCTTGAGCGGTATCTTGTTTTACATAGTTGTTGCCGTTGAAATACATAACCGCCAAATTATTGATAGCTTTAATACTGCCTCGCTCAGCAGCTTCGCTAAACCACCAATAAGCCAACTCTTTATTTTCATCCACTCCACGGCCCAAATTATAAAGCATCCCTAAATTGCTTTGTGCTTGTAAATTACCTTCCAAAGCTAAAGGATACATAATTTCAAAAACGGCTTTCCAATCTTGTTTCTCAGCCAGTTTTTGTGCCAGATCCATTTTTTGCTGATCCGTCATTTGCGCTTTATCGACCAAATCAATGGTTTTCATCGCAAATGCTGAACTGCTTAAGGTGAGCGTGGAGAGGAGTAAAAGTTTGGCTAATGTCTTCATCTTATAGTGTCGCTATCAATAAAATAATTAAAAAAATGGCGGATGTTCCGAATTCTATTAGACCGACTTGCTTAACCGAAAGTTTCTTGGTTGGTAAATAAATGGCACGAATTAACGCTGGCACAAAAGCGAGTGATAAGACATATTGTTGGGTAAACAAGCAACCGAGCACGCAAAGCACATGAAAAATAATAGAGGCTTTGAGATAAAGCGGATTTTTACGTTCACGCATCATTGATTTGACATAAAGTGTCGTGCCAATAAAAAATAAGCTTGGATACAACGCTACCCACCAGATTTTTTCATCAAAAGTGCGGTTAGAAAAATAATAGGATCCCATACCTGCAAGGGCAAAAATCGCAATACCTGCTAAATCATTGAGAAGATTACGTTCATCTTTTTTCTTGGTGTAATAGATACTCACCAACACAAAAGGAAACATGGCGGCAATAAAGAAAAGAATTTGCCAGTTATAAAAAATGGCAGGAAGCGCAAATAAAAAAGCTGCGACACCATAGATGATTGTCCACTTTTTATATTCCGCCATATTTTTACCTTTAAAGAGACTAAGCATTGGATAACTCAGCAAATACATTGTGAACCAAGCTAAAAGTAAAAAGAAATGCGCCCAAACGGGTGAAGCTAATAACATACCGTAAACAAAAGGCAATAATGCCATCACAATGGCGCCATATTGATTCGAAATCAGGAGTTTCATAGTTTTCTTTAGTTGATAAAAATTCTCAGTTATTTTATCCCACAATTTCTTGATTTACAAAGTCTAAAACCGCCTTTAGAATGGAATCATCTTCATCAAAAAGGAGACATTATGTCGATTCAACGCATTCAACCAAGCAAACGCTTTTCTGAAGTGGTCATTCATAACAATACTGCCTATTTTGCCGGTCAAGTACCGGAAAAAACCGTTAAGCAAAATGCTTACGAGCAAACCAAAGAAGTCCTTTCACTGATCGATAAATTATTGGCAGAAATTGGTTCTGAAAAAAGCAAAATTCTTACCACGCAAATCTTCCTTGCTGATATGGCAGATTATGCTCAACTCAACCAAGCATGGGATGAATGGGTTGATAGTCAAAATCCACCAAGCCGAGCAACAGTAGAAGCGAAACTTGCAGATCCTGATTGGAAAGTTGAAATCGTTATTATTGCAGCTGTGTAAACACAGCTTTTCCAAAATGTGATCAACCGCAAAGAAAGTTTTTCGGTTTTCCTTTACACTAAACACTGAATTCAAAAGAAGGAGTAATGTATGCAATCATGGATACCAGAAATATGGCAAGCTGCTGTGATTGGGCTTGTGGTTGGCGTAATCTTAGGCTATTTGCTGTTACGTTTAACAAAAGGTTCAGTCAAAAAACAAGTTCAAACCGAAGCTGAACTAAAAGAAGTAAAAACACAATTAAGCGATAAACAAGCACAACTTGAAAAACATTTCGCGGAAAGTGCTGAATTATTTAAAACCTTAATTGGTGATTATCAAAAACTCTATCGTCACTATGCCGTTTCATCTGAAACCTTGCTTGGCAATAAACCAGCCGACAAAGGTTTATTTACCCAGCAATTGGTGACTGCCTCATCAGAAAGCAAATCTGAAGAGCCACCGCGTGATTATTCTGAAGGTTCATCTGGCTTATTAAAAACAGATAAAGAAAACCAATAATGATTAACGGTTGAACAATAAAAAAATCAGGGATTAAATGCTTAATCCCTGATTGTTTATTAATGATTACTCAATACTTGAGCCGGTTGTAACTTCGCGGCTCGACTGGCTGGATAAAGACTGGCGAGTAAACTCAATACCAATGCCGCCACGAGAACTAATACAACATCGAACCAATGTAATTCGCTTGGTAAGAAATCAACGAAATAGATGCCATCTGATAACAGTTTTTTACCAAGTAATGCCTCGATGCCTTGAATAATCGGCGTGAGATTCAGTGCGAGTACGACTCCTAACACGATACCAATCAAACACCCTTTCATTCCTGCAAGCAAACCATACCAAATAAAGATCTGCTTAATAAAGCCATTATTTGCCCCCAGGGTTCGCATAATCGCAATATCACCTTGCTTATCTTTTACCGCCATAATTAAGGTAGAAACGATATTAAAACATGCTACCCCAATAACAAGCACCATGGCGATATACATCACTGTGCGGATAAGCTGAATATCACGATACATATAGCCAAATTTTGCCACCCAGTTTTGGATATAAAGCAGTTGAGGATAATCATTCAGCATCGAATAATCCATTTCTTGTACTTTGAATGGATCATCCACTTTTAATTCAACACCGGTAATTTGATCTTCTTGATACCCCATTAACTCTTGTGCTTGAGGTAATGCTAATAAGGCATAACTGTGGTCTAACTGACCATCTAAACGTAAAATAGCAGTCACTTGAACACGCTCACGATTAGGCTGAGCCATTTGATCTTCACCATTAGGTTGAGAAATCAATAATGACACCCAATCGCCTGCTTTAACATCTAACTCTTTGGCAATACCAGAGCCTAACACTAATCCGCCTTCTTCTGCGAATTTCTGCCAGCCATCACCTTCCACAAACTTACCAAGAGAACTCACTTGATCTTCAGCTTGTTTATCGACCCCTTTCACTTGAACGACTTTAAGTTTATTGCCATTTTCGACTAAGGCTGTAAAACTCACAAAAGGTGAAAATGCGGTAATTTTTTTGTTTGTTTTTAGACGTTCCGCAAGGTTCTGCCAATGGTTTAATGTGGCTTCATTGGCATGTGGATTAACGGTGATTTCCGTATGCGGCACCACAGCCAAAATACGTGAATTCAATTCACGCTCAAAACCATTCATGGCACTTAACCCCACGATCAACACCGCCACACCAAGGGCGATACCGATAGCAGAGAATTTTGAAATTAACGCCACCAACGGATTCTTTTGCTTACCCCGTTGATAACGCCAACTAATGAAAAAAGGCGTATTCATTATGCACCTTCCTTCAAAATGCCATCTTGCATAGTTAAACAACGAGACAATTTTTGCGCCAAGGACATATCATGCGTAACCAATAAAAACGCAATGTTTTGCTCCGCATTCAAGGTTTGAATTAATTCAAAAATACTTTCTGTGGTTTTATGATCCAAGTTCCCGGTTGGTTCATCGGCCAAGACGAGAGCGGGATTATTCACTAATGCACGAGCAATCGCCACACGTTGACGTTCACCGCCCGAAAGTGCAGATGGACGATGAGTAATGCGATGACTTAAGCCTACTGCACCCAATATTTTTTCAGCACGATCTTTTGCTTCTGTTTTATTCTGACGACCAATTAACATCGGCATCATCACATTTTCCAAGGCGGTAAAATCTGCCATTAAATGGTGAAATTGATACACAAACCCTAGATTTTGGTTACGTAATTTAGCCAATTCACTTTCAGACGCTTTTTGCAATGATTGCCCTTTAATAAAGACTTCCCCACTACTTGGCTGATCTAAGCCGCCTAAGGTGTGTAATAAAGTACTTTTTCCCGAACCAGAACTTCCCACAATCGCCACTAATTCCTGTGGTTTCATGGCAAAGCTTACGCCTTTTAATACTTGGGTCTGGTTCTCGCCTTCTTGGTAAAATTTATTAATATTTTGGCATTCTAATAAGTAGTTATTCATATTTTACTCATAACGTAATGCTTCCGCCGGCTCAGTTTTTGCCGCACGATAAGCTGGATAAATGGTTGATAATAAAGATAACAATAAAGAAAAGGCAATCACAATAATGACTTGCACAGGCTCAATCGAGGTCGGCAAGAAAACACCGTTCGGATTGATCGCACTTAAAATTGCCCCAAGATTTAAGGTAATTAATACGCCCAGTACAGCACCAATCAACGTGCCCACTAGCCCCACCAATAACCCCTGATAAATAAAGATCGAACGCACTTGTGATTTAGTGACACCTTGTGTTTGCAAAATGGCAATTTCCCCTTGTTTATCCACCACCATTAAACTTAATGAGGTCACGATATTGGAAATCGCAACAACAATAATTAAGCTAATCAACAAGCCCATCATATTTTTTTCCATACGAACTGCTTGGAAAAACTCCCCTTTTTGGACACGCCAATCGCTGATATGACTCTCTTCAAAATAGGTTGGCAATTCTGTGATTTGGAAAGGATCATCTAGGAATAAACGATAGCCTTGTGCCTCACCTGGTTGAATACGCATTAGGCGACCAATATCGGCTAAATTAGCAAAAACTTCATAACCTGACGCTTCGCCATAATCATAGTAAATCTCACTCACTGTAAATAAACGCTGCATCGGCACACGACCAAATGGCGTATATTGGCTATTTTCAGTAATCATTAAGCGAACTTTATCGCCCACTGCTAAACCTAATTTTTGAGCCAGATTATCACCAATGATCAACTTAAACTCACCTTGCGGTAAAAGTTGATTAAATTGGCTAGGATCGAAACCTTCCAGTAAAGGATCATCTGAAAAAGACTGAATGCCAATTACTTGTCCTGCACTCACGCCTTTTGCTGTTTGAAACACAACATTTGTCGTATTAATTGGCACAGCTTTTTGCACAAAGTGCGGTGTATTTTCAAGCGGTTTTTCTGCTGAAATAGGCGCTTCTTGGCTAACAATCGCATGCGGAATTGTCGAAAGCACCTGTTGTTTTTGATAGCCTTCTAATCCATTCATGACAGAAAGCACAATAATCAATGCCATCACACCCAGTACGATGCCAAAGCTTGCCAAATTAGCAACAAGTCGCCCAAAACGATCGGCGCTTTTTGCACGCCAATATCGCAGGGCGACGTATAAAGAAATAGGTAAATTCATTATTTTTGATTTAATTGTTGAACGAAATCTTCAATATTTTGCGTCACTTTTTTCGTTAGCGTGGTTACCGCGCTATCACTCGCCCAAGCAATATGAGGCGTGATAATTAAGTTCGGCATCGTTTTCGCTAATTCAATCAGTGGATTGTTTTTCTCTGGAGGCTCTTTCACTAACACATCTAATGCGGCACCACCTAATTGCCCTGACTTCAATGCGTCACAAACTGCTTGTTCATCAATCAATGGGCCTCGGCCAGTATTGATTAAATACGCCCCTTTCTTACAAAGTGACAAGGTTTCTTGATTGATTAAATTTTTGGTTGTTTCGGTCAATGCACAATGCAATGTGAGAATATCGGCTTGTTTTAGCACCTCTTCAAAAGGCGTGTAACCTTCACGGCACGTTGTGGCATTTCGATGTTCAGCATAAAGCACTTTCATGCCTAAAAGTTCGGCTAAACGCCCTACTTCTTTACCTAAACAGCCTTTTCCAAACACGCCTAACGTTGAACCTTTCACATCTGTAATGGGATAATCAAAATAACAGAACTGTTTACTTTCAGTCCATTTACCGGTGATTTGATCGCGTTGCCAGCCCGCCAAGCTGTGTTTTAAGGCAAAAATCATCCCCAACACATGTTCTGGTACCGTCGTGGCAGAATAACCCGTCACATTTTTAACTGCTACGCCCAATTCTTTTGCCGCGTCTAAATCTACGTTATTAGTACCAGTTGCAGTGATAGCAATGAGTTTTAATTTCGGTAGTTGTTGCAATACCTCGCAACTTAAAATCACTTTACTGGTGATAATAATATCTGCGTCTTTTGCTCGCTCAATGGTTTGCTCTGCGGAAGTATATTCATACTCTACCCAGTTATGCGGAAAGCTTGGACGAGGAATAGGAATATGTTTTGGAATTGCCGTGCTGTCTAAAAATACAATATTCATTATTATCTCCTTTTACAGAACAAAAGTGCGGTCAGAAACAATGCTGTTTTCAACCGCACTTCCCTATTAGATCGATGTATCTAATTCAGGAAAAGACTTCACTAAATCATCAATAGCTTTCATCTGTGAGACAAAACCTTCTAATGCCGAAAGTGGCAATGCAGAAGGGCCATCACATTTTGCTTGATTTGGATTTGGGTGCGCTTCTAAGAATAAGCCTGCAATGCCAATTGCTAAACCAGAACGGGCTAATTCGGTCACTTGTTCACGACGACCACCTGAAGCAGCCCCAAACGGATCGCGACATTGTAATGAATGAGTCACGTCAAAAATAACTGGGCTGCCTTTCGACACTTTTTTCATCACGCCGAAACCTAACATATCCACCACTAAATTATCGTAACCGAAGTTTGAACCACGATCACAAAGGATAATTTTATCGTTACCGCATTCTTCAAACTTATCCACGATATTCCCCATTTGACCCGGGCTTAAGAATTGTGGTTTTTTCACGTTAATTACCGCCCCCGTTTTTGCCATAGCTTCGACTAAATCAGTTTGACGAGCTAAGAATGCCGGTAATTGAATCACATCCACCACATCAGCAACAGGCTGGCATTGATAGATTTCGTGCACATCGGTAATCACTTTCACGCCAAAGGTTTCTTTTAATTCTTGGAAAATTTTTAAACCTTCTTCCATGCCTGGGCCACGGTAAGAATGAATTGAAGAACGGTTAGCTTTATCGAAAGATGCTTTAAAGACATAAGGCACACCCAACTTTTCAGTCACTTTCACGTAAGCTTCACAAACTTGCATTGCCATATCACGGCTTTCAAGCACGTTCATTCCACCGAAAAGTACAAAAGGTTTGTCATTTGCGACATCAATATTGCCAATTTTTACAATTTTATTTTGCATAATATTTCCTTTTTAATGGATGGACTTGGCATCTTTCAATGCTTCGCCTTTCAGTTCTAAAAGTTGAGTTTTTAACAGAGAAGAGGTGGGATCATTTGGACATTGATCCACAAAATATTCCAAATCCTCAATGGCTGAAGGATAAGCGCCCATTTGCGCCAACACTAAGCCACGATCGCGAATATCATAAGGATCTTTTCTTCCTGCTAACAAGAATTGGATATAATTAAACGCCAAATCGTTTTGTTCTTCACGAATTAAGGCATTTTTGGCGAGCTGACGGAAACGTGCGGTAAGCATCGGAATATCTGCTCGAGCTAAATCTTCCGGTTGAATTTGAGCCCCAAAACCAAAGGCACCTTCATAGAGTTTTTTCAATTCATCCACTGAAATATATTTTCCGTTCCAAGGATCAATAAACGCCACTTCACCATCGACTTCTGCACGTAAAATCAGTTGGGTCGGGAAATTCACGGGATAAATCGGCAATTTTAAACTTGCTGCCAAATAAAGTACTAAAGCGCCAAGACTCACCGGCATACCTTCACGTTCTTCTAAAATATACGGAAGATATAAATTGCGGGCATAGAAATAATTATCCGCATCGCAATGAAATCCCCAATCACCGTAAAATAGCTGTAATAATTGGTGAATTTTAGCTTTATCATCCCATTCTTCAGGAATAGCTTGGCGAGCTTTACGCACTAAACTCCCCACAAGCCCTCTTAAACGAGGCTCATCAACTTGCTCTTTCTCACAAATGCTCAAATAAAAATGAGTCAGTTCAGCATATAAGGCTTTTTGATCGTATTTCATTACCGCTTCCAATATCCCAATGTTACGCGCTCATTGTCGCCATAATCCCGTATGGTTGCAACCCCTTGCCAATGATTTTGCCAGAAAATTGACCGCACTTCTTCGCCCTGTTTCCAGCCATGCTCTAACAATAAATAACCACCATCATTTAAATGTTCTGGCGCGTACTCAATAAGATGACGTAAATCAGCTAAACCGTTTTCTCCCGCCACCAACGCCGAACGAGGCTCGAAACGCACATCACCTTGAGAAAGATGCTCATCGGTTTCATCAATATAAGGCGGATTACTCACAATAATATCAAACTGCCCTTCAACATTTTCAAACCAACGACTCTGCAAAAATTGTACCTTGAGCTGATTTTTTTCTGCATTGGATTGCGCTAATTTGACGACTTCTGGCATTAAATCCACACCGATGACATCTAATTGAATATTCTTTTTTTGACAAATTGGAGAAAGTTCAGAAGCCAACGCCAACGCAATGGCGCCAGTGCCGGTGCCAAGATCTAAAATACGAAAGTGCGGTGGATTTTCCTTCAGTTTTTCTAACGCAATTTGCAATGCTTTTTCTACGAGAATTTCAGTATCTGGACGAGGAATTAATGTCCCTTCAGACACATTTAAAGGTAAAGACCAGAATTCTTTTTCACCGAGGATATAAGCAATAGGCTCGCCTTTTAAACGACGATCTAAAAGTGCGGTCAATTTTAACCGCACTTTTTCATCAATTTCCGTTTCATCGAAAGCTAAAATTTGCGTTCTCGATTTACCCGTTGCGTGTTGCAATAGCACTAACGCATCAACTTTGCCATTCTCTATCGGATTTACCTGATTTAAGGCTTCGATAGCCTTAAGTAGCCATTTGTTGTAAGTCATAGAGTTTTAACAACTATTGTCGACATTATAGCATCTGTTAGCGAGCGGCGCTCACGGCTTACAAAAACGACAATCACACTAATTAAAATCAAACCTGTCAGATTTAAAATAAAATCTAAAATTTCTCTAACAACATACTTTCCAAAACTAACTGGTTGATTTGTTGCATAATCTAAAACTCTAATATTTAACCAATATTTTCCCAGTGTTTGCCTATAAGTTTTCATAAAATATAATTGCAAAGCGATATACAAAACCAATCCAATTAAAAGTCCTAGCTCTGCATTTTCTCCTATAGAAAATAACCTTACTCCTGCAAACACAAAAAAATACCCCATCAAATTATCAATAAACGCCACACACCAACGTTTAAATCTACTTGCAAGTTGAACTGAATAAATATCAAGTACCTTATCCGTAGAGTTTTTTTCTGAATTATTATTTTCCACTAACATGACATATTTCCTTTAGGTAAATATTAAAAAAAGAGCATCTAAAACTCGATGCTCTAGCAATTAATTATTCTCAGATAACGCCGCTAATTGATCTGCTTGATATTCAGTAATAATCGGTTGAATAAGCTCGTCAATTTTGCCGTTCATCACTTCATCTAAGCGATAGAGCGTTAAGTTGATACGGTGATCGGTTACACGACCTTGTGGGTAGTTATAAGTACGAATTTTATCTGAACGATCGCCTGAACCTAATAAGTTACGGCGGGTATCCGCTTGCTCTGCCGCTTGACGTTCTTGCTCCGCTTGAACAATACGTGAAGCCAATACCGACATCGCTTTCGCTTTGTTTTTGTGTTGTGAACGCTCATCCTGACATTCCACCACAATACCCGTTGGAATGTGGGTAATACGTACCGCAGAGTCTGTTGTATTAACGTGCTGACCACCCGCACCAGATGAACGGTAGGTATCAATACGTAAATCTGCTGGATTGATTTCAGGCATTTCAGATTCAGGTAATTCAGGCATAACGGCAACAGTACAAGCAGAGGTATGAATACGACCTTGGCTTTCTGTTTTCGGTACACGTTGTACGCGGTGGCCGCCTGATTCAAATTTTAATTGACCATACACGCCATCACCGCTTACTTTCACGATCACTTCTTTATAACCGCCCTGCTCGCTTTCATTTGCGCTAAGCATTTCAACACGCCAGCGTTTACTTTCTGCATAACGGCTGTACATACGGAACAAATCACCGGCAAAGATACCCGCTTCATCACCACCAGTACCCGCACGAATTTCTAAATAGCAGTTATATTCATCATTTGGATCTTTTGGTAATAAAAGAATTTGAAGTTGTTGCTCCACTTCTTCAATTTCGGCTTTGGATTCTTCAATTTCCATTTCTGCCATTTCTTTCATTTCAGGATCATCTAACATCAACTCTGCTTCAGCAATGTTAGAATTAAGCTGATTCCAACGATTAAAACATTTCACTACATCTTCAAGTTGTGAATATTCTTTAGAATACGCACGGAATTTATCCTGATCTGAAATCACCGACGCATCGCCTAGCAATGCCTCTAATTCTTCATAACGTTCTTTTAAACTTTCAAGTTTTGCAATAATAGAATCTTTCATATTTTTATAAAGTTAAAGCCAAAAATAAAATCGGCCTATTCTAGCCGATTTTAAGGAAAATTGACAGACGCAAAATCTGCCTAAAAATGACCGCACTTTAGATGCGAGTCACATCAAATTTCGCTAAATCAATTCGATCTTCAGTGCCATAAAATTGAGCCAACGCATGGCGCAAGGTTTCTGCGCGTTTTGGTAAGCCTTTTTCTGCATAGGTTTTTACTTGTTCATATACCGCTTGCTTAAATGGTTGCGTATCTCCCGGATTGCCATTCAAATTATCCGCACTAGCAAAATAACGAAACCCCGCCGCAGTGGCTAAAATCCATTCCAACGCTTGAGGCTTCACTTCCACCTTTTCAAAATCACGCTGACGATCTTCTGAACGGCCATCCGGCTCATACCAATAGCCAAAATCTTCTAATTTACGGCGTTCTTTCCCCGCCACTAACCAATGGGCAATTTCATGTAATGCACTGCTGTAAAAGCCTCTCGCAAAGTAAATGGCGTTATAAGGCACCTCATCATTTGCAGGGATGTAAATCGGCTCATCCCCACCTTTAACCAATCGCGTATTATATTCTTCTTCAAAACATTGATTAAAAATCGCAATGATATCCTCAAGTTTGTGTTCCATGCTTTCTCCAAATATTTTTATAAATAACGCCTCTTAAAAGGTTTGAGAATTATCTCATTTTTAATGTTTTTCACAAAATTTCAGTTAAATAAAAAACCCTCTAAATGATCGTTTCAAACGTTTTTTTAAATGATAAAGTGCGGTCACATCTTTATGTGTTTTTAAACCTATCTTTAAGCCCCATCTATTTAATATCCCCCTTGGGCGCATGCCCGAAATACCGTTTGTATTCACGGCTGAATTGGCTAGGTGATTCGTAGCCGACTTGGTAAGCGGCTTCGGTAATACCTCGTCCTTCTTGTGCGATCAGTCGTCTGGCTTCCATTAGACGTAAGGATTTTTGGTATTGCAGCGGTGAAAGGCTGGTTATCTTCTTAAAATGACTATGAAAGCCAGATAATGACATACCGCTCAGATTTGCCAAGGTTTCCACGGTGATGGTTTCATTAAAATGTTGTTGCAGATAATGGGTGGCTTGGGCGATTTTTTTGGTGTGCGATCCATTGCTTACCATGGCTTTAAATTTGCCACCTTGTTCGCCTGTAAGGAGTCGATAATAAATTTCTTGTTGGATAAGCGATGCAAGAAACTCAATATCTTTTGGATTTTCGTGCAAGAGCAATAGACGTTCAACAGCATTTTTGAGAGATTCATCCAGATGCCATTGTGCAAAACCTTCGTCGCCCTGTTGAACATCATCTGCAAGGTTTGGATTTGCTAATAAAATCTTGCTAACGCTCTCAATATCAATTTTCATCGACATCACTAAAAACGGCTTTTGCGGCTCGGCATATTTAATCTCGCCACGCATCGGTATGTTTACTGGGCAAAACATAAAATGTTGATTATCAAATCGGTAGCATTGTTCGCCTAGCTGCACTTCACGTTCTCCGCTTAACACGATGCAAATGCTCGGCTCTTGAATAATACCTTCGTAACAAAATGGTTGATCTGAATGGCGAAGAAATAAGCCTTTAATCGGTGATGAATAGAGTTCGTTATGTGGAATAACTTTTAATAAGCGTTCTATCGTTTCAGTTGAGAACATAATTTTGTAGGAATAGGCAAATAATTTGGATGAATCATATAACACTTCATATTGCCGTTCAATATAATGAACTCACTTTCAACGGCAGTACGCCAAAACATTTAACCAATATTGAATTGAGGACAATATCATGAAAATTTTCTACAAAACATCAGCAACAGCAATCGGCGGTTGTGATGGCCATACACAAGTAGATGACGGTTCAATTGGCTTTGATTTGGTTTCATTTCAAAATGACGGCACCGGAGCTGATGAAAAACACCAACGCGCCGAGTATGGCAAGCACCGCCGCACCGACGAAAAACGGCCGCATGGGGTGGGTGAAAAACTTATTCATGGTTTGGCTTAATTCTGCATGAAGATGCTTTCGGATATGGATTTATTGGGCGGACAGGGTTGTATCTTGTATTGAAGAAGCAAGCCGAAGGTTTGTCAGATACTCAAATGCCCGTATCATTCATATTATTGATATTATTGTTTGAATTGTATTATTTTCAATAATAATAAATAACCCTAAACCAATATAAATAACAGCCATTATCCAACGACTAAACTTCTCTACAATTTCACCAATACCTGAAATATTAGCCAATCTTTGTGCTGTATATACTAAAACAAAAATCAATATTAAAAATACAAGAAGAGTAACTAATAAGTCGACAAGATCTAAAGTCACAAAGTAAGGAACAAAAAGTCCAATATTATCTGCACCACAACTAGCAATTGTAACCAAAGCAACAATACCGACTAATTTTGACAACCCTTTTTCATCCAATTCTTTTTTAGCTCTTTTTTCGCCCTCACAATCGTCGTAAATAGCAACTTTAATACCTAAGTAAATCGGTATTAAACCTAATAAACCCAACACCCATTTTTCCGGAACATAATTCAAAACAAAAGCTAGAAATAAACTAACTAATATTAAAATTACAGAACCTAAATATTGTCCGATATAAATATCTCGATATTCTTTTCTAGTATTTGCTCTAGCAAAAAATATTAATAGTATTACCAACAAATCTACTGCTGTAGCAATATATAAAAC
>JABZOY010000029.1:0-16208 GCA_015255025.1 Haemophilus sp. | reverse complement strand
TACCAAAGGTTGAGTTAATCCAAAAACGGTTAAAGTGAACAAAGGCTTTTTTTGGCTCACCTTCTAATAAACGGTTAACAAAGCTCACCGGCTCATCCAAGTTATTTGCCACATTGGATAAACCTTTTGTGACCGGTGTTGGCACGTAATCACGCCAGCCTTTTGCTGCTGGTTCCAACACATAGCGATCCATGACTTTATAGTTAAAATCAAACATCGTACGGTTAAAACCTTCTAATTTATCATTGCGTTCACCATCAGCTTTGGTTGCACAACCTGTTAAAAAAGCCGTTGCCATTAAGCCTACCGCAAGTAAAGGTGCTTTTTTCATTCCACTTTCCTCTTTTTTCATTCCACTTTCCTATTACAAAAAATTGTCTTTATTCTAACCAACTTGAAAGATAACTACAAAAGAATTTATTTAAACCTTGAGATTGCTCTTCTTGTTAGCCATTATTGAAATCGTATTTTTAGTTTTCAAAAAATCACTTTTGTTCCCTGCATAAACAAAAAGTGCGGTTATTTCTAACCGCACTTTCTTCTCTATCAAATTAAAGTTTTGCTGAAAGCATTGCTTCTAATTTCTCTTGGTCAACTGCAAATTTACGAATCCCCTCTGCTAATTTTTCGACAGCCATCGCATCGCTGTTATGTTGCCAGTAGAATTCAGCTTCAGTTAATGGTTGAGGTTTCGCTTTTACTTCACCTTTGTAATCTAGTTTACGTACAAGTGCGGTTGAATTTTCTTGTAATTCTTTAAGTAAAGCGGGTGCGATAGTTAAACGATCGCAACCTGCTAATTCAATAATTTCACCGACATTACGGAAACTTGCGCCCATTACCACTGTTTTATAACCGTATTCTTTGTAGTAGTTATAAATTTTGGTTACAGAAATAACACCAGGGTCTTCTGCTGGAGCATATTCTTTTTTATCAGTATTTGCTTTGTACCAGTCTAAGATACGACCGACGAATGGTGAAATTAAATAAACCCCCGCTTCAGCACATGCACGAGCTTGCGCTTCGGAGAATAATAAGGTTAAGTTACAGTTAATGCCTTCTTTTTCAAGAATTTCTGCTGCACGAATACCTTGCCATGTTGAAGCAATTTTGATCAAAATACGATCATTTGAAATACCTGCCGCATTATAAAGTGCGATAAGTTTACGTGCTTTTTCAACAGTTGCTTGAGTATCGTAAGAGAGACGTGCATCCACTTCAGTTGAAATACGTCCTGGGACAATTTTTAAAATTTCTAAACCGATGTTTACTGCTAATTTATCTTCAGCATCAATTAATTGTTGAGCTTTATCCGCACTTTGTGCTTTGGCATAAGTAATCGCTTCATCAATTAATGGTGCATATTGTGGTAATGCTGAAGCACTTAAAATTAAAGATGGGTTTGTTGTTGCATCTTGTGGTTGGTATTTTTTAATTGCATCAATATCGCCCGTATCAGCCACGACGACGGTCATACTACGAAGTGAATCTAACTGAGTTGTCATTATATTCTCCTTGAATGGATTTGTTTGAATTCAACTGCCTTACGATAGCATAATTAGCTTTAAAAGGGTAATTCGTCCAGGAAAATATTTACGATAGGAAAAACCAATACATTCTCGATTTCCTCTCTCACATCATCACTTTTAGCAATTTTTTCGTAATTTATTAGATACAAATCACAAAACGTTATTTTTCTTTAAATAATCACCTTACAAATCTTTACAAACATGAATTTTTGAGCTAATAAGAGAAGGACTCTTTATAAAAATATCGCCTAATGACAAGGAGGCTCAAATGCAACACAAACTACTTTTCTCTGCAATTGCTCTTGCTCTTTCCTATTCTGCGCAAGCAGTTATAGTACCTGAGGGAACGCAATTAGATGAAAAACAACATATCGTGATCAATAACGGGGCTGAACCACAAAGTTTTGACCCACAAAAAACTGAAGGTGTACCTGAATCTAACGTTGCTTATCAATTACTTGAAGGCCTCGTCACCTCAGACTCTGAAGGTAAACTTCAACCGGGTGTAGCTGAAAGCTGGGAAAACACACCAGACTTTAAAACGTGGACATTCCATTTACGTAAAGATGCCAAATGGTCAAATGGTGATCCCGTTACCGCGCACGATTTCGTGTTTGCTTGGCGTCGTTTAGTGGATCCTGCAACAGCAGCCCCTTATGCAAGTTACTTAAGTTATTTACAAGTGAAAAATGCACAAGACATCATTGACGGTAAGAAAAAACCGGCTGAATTAGGTGTTGAAGCAAAAGATGATTACACCTTTGTGGTTCACGCAACCAATCCTGTGCCTTATGCAGTCAGTTTAACGACTCACCAATCCTTATTGCCATTACCACAAAAAGTGGTCGAAAAATTGGGTGATGCATGGGTGAAAAAAGAAAACTACGTGGGTAATGGTGCCTATAAACTGGCGAACCACATTATTAATGAAAAAATCGAATTTGAACGTAACCCACTCTACTGGAACGATAAAGAGACTGTCATTAACAGTGCGACATTCCTTGCGATTGAAAACCCAAGTACTGATGTGGCTCGTTATCGTGCAGGCGATTTAGATATGACGAACTATGCCTTACCACCAGAACAGTTTGCAAAATTACAAAAAGAATTACCTGGCGAAGTATTCACGACACGTACTCTCGCGACCTATTCTTATGAGTTAAACAATAAGAAAGCGCCTTTTGATAACGTGAATGTTCGTAAAGCCTTGAACTTATCCCTTGACCGTAATGTGATCACCGATAAAGTTTTAGGTCAAGGTCAAACACCAACCTATGTATTTACCCCGACTTACATCGAAGAAGGTCAGCTCATTCAACAACCTGCTTATTCAAAAGAACCAATGGCGCAGCGTAATGAAGAAGCCATTAAACTCTTAGAAGAAGCTGGCTACAGCAAAGCAAATCCGTTGAAATTCAGCATTCTTTACAACACCAATGAAAACCACAAAAAGGTGGCCATTGCCGCAGCATCTATGTGGAAAGCCAACACCAAAGGTTTAATTGATGTGAAATTAGAAAACCAAGAGTGGAAAACCTACATTGATAGCCGTCGTGCAGGCCGTTACGATGCGGCGCGTGCAGGATGGAATGCGGATTACAACCAAGCCACAACATTCGGCAACTATTTCTTATCTAATTCGAGTAACAACACTGCAAAATATGCGAACCCAGAATATGATAAAGCCATTGCTGAATCTTATGTCGCAACGGATGCGGAAGGTCGTGCAAAAGCCTACGCGAAAGCCGAAGAAATTCTTGCAAAAGATTTCGGTATCGTGCCAATCTTTAACTATGTGAATCCACGCTTAGTGAAACCTTACGTAAAAGGCTATTCAGGCAAAGATCCACAAGATCACATTTACTTACGCAACCTTTATATTATTAAACATTAATTCGTTGCTCGTATTTAAGTGCGGTTAAAAATTATCGTGTTTTTTGACCGCACTTTTCGCCCATTTTGGTTGGAGTTATTATGCTCAAATTTATTTTTAAACGGCTGTTGGAAGCCTTACCAACGCTGTTTATTTTGATTACTTTTTCCTTCTTTCTGATGCGTCTCGCCCCTGGTAGCCCGTTCACATCGGAACGTGCTTATCCACCAGAAATCATGGCAAATATCGAAGCGAAGTATCATTTAAATGAACCATTACATAAACAATATTTCCTTTATTTGGAAAATCTTTCCAAAGGCGATTTTGGTCCCTCTTTTAAATATAAAGATCAATCGGTCAATGATTTAATCGCATCAGCCTTCCCAGTTTCCTTAAAATTAGGGATGGTCGCTTTCGCCTTTGCAGTGGTATTAGGTGTCACAGCGGGTACGCTTGCCGCGCTCAATCAAAATAGCCGTTGGGATTATATTTTGATGAGTTTCTCAATGCTTGGCGTCATTATGCCAAGCTTCGTCTTCGCACCAGTCTTAGTGCTGATTTTCGCCATTTATTTGGGTTGGTTACCTGCAGGCGGTTGGAATGGCGGTTCAGCAATGTACATTATTTTACCTGTAGCCTCCTTAACTATCGCTTATGTTGCAGGGATTGCACGTATCATGCGCGGCTCCATGATTGAAGTACTGCATTCCAACTTTATTCGTACTGCCAAAGCCAAAGGACTTTCAACCTCAAGAATCATTTTAAAACATGCTTTACGTCCTGCCCTTTTACCTGTGATTACCTATTTAGGGCCAGCTTTTGTGGGGATTATTACCGGCTCAATGGTGATCGAAAGCGTATTTGGTTTACCTGGCATGGGCTTATTATTTGTAAACGGTGCATTAAACCGCGATTATTCTTTAGTTTTAAGTCTTACTATTTTAGTGGGCACATTAACCATTTTATTTAATGCGATTGTGGATATTTTATACGCCATCATCGATCCAAAAATTCGTTATTAAGGATAAATTATGACAGATTATCGTACTCAGCCGATTAATCAGAAAAATGCGGATTTTGTGGAACAAGTGGCTGACCGTATTGAAGAAATGCAACTGGAAGGCCGCAGCCTATGGCAAGATGCGAAACGCCGTTTTTTCCGTAACAAAGCGGCCGTTGCCAGTCTGATTATTTTAGCGTTTATTATTGTATTTATTACCGTAGCACCTTGGTTCTTCCCCTTTACCTATGAAGATACCGATTGGAATATGATGAGCTCCCCACCAACAATGGAAGGCTATCACTTCTTCGGTACGGATGCTTCTGGTCGAGACTTATTGGTACGTACCGCTATTGGTGGACGTATTTCATTATTGGTCGGAATCGCAGGGGCTTTTATTTCCGTCACTATCGGCACAATTTATGGTGCGATTTCTGGCTATGTAGGCGGTAAAACGGATATGTTGATGATGCGCTTTTTGGAAATTCTTAGCTCATTTCCATTTATGTTCTTCGTCATTTTATTAGTGACCCTTTTTGGCCAAAACATTTTCTTAATTTTTATCGCAATTGGTGCCATTGCTTGGCTTGGTCTTGCTCGTATCGTACGTGGTCAAACCCTTAGTTTGAAAAATAAAGAATTCGTCGAAGCCGCCATCGTTTGTGGCGTGCCACGTCGCCAAATCATTTTCAAACACATTATTCCAAATGTATTGGGCTTAGTAGCAGTTTATGCTTCACTTGAAGTGCCTGGGCTTATTCTATTTGAATCATTCTTAAGCTTCTTAGGCTTAGGGACTCAAGAGCCGATGAGCAGTTGGGGTGCGCTATTAAGTGATGGTGCTGCGCAAATGGAAGTGTCGCCTTGGTTATTAATTTTCCCGGCATTTTTCCTTTGCCTTACCCTATTTTGTTTTAACTTTATCGGTGACGGGTTGCGTGATGCACTCGATCCGAAAGATAGATAGGAGCGAATCATGAATCCTTTATTAGATGTAAAAAATCTCTACGTTCGCTTCAAAACACCCGATGGTACCGTCACTGCGGTGAATGATTTAAACTTCACGCTTAATGCGGGAAGCACACTAGGCATCGTGGGTGAAAGTGGTTCAGGCAAGTCACAAACTGCCTTTGCGTTAATGGGCTTATTGGCAGCCAATGGTACAGTGGAAGGTTCCGCAATCTTTGAAGGTAAAGAATTGGTTAATTTACCGAAGGCTGAATTGAATAAAATCCGTGCCGAGCAAATTTCCATGATTTTCCAAGACCCGATGACGTCTCTCAACCCTTACATGAAAATCGGTGAACAGCTCATGGAAGTGCTACAGTTACACAAAGGTTATGATAAACAAACTGCCTTTGCTGAATCCGTGAAAATGCTGGACGCGGTAAAAATGCCAGAAGCTAAAAAACGCATGGGCATGTACCCACACGAGTTTTCAGGTGGTATGCGTCAACGGGTGATGATTGCGATGGCCTTATTATGCCGTCCAAAACTACTCATTGCCGATGAGCCCACCACTGCTTTGGATGTAACCGTTCAAGCGCAAATCATGACCTTGTTAAATGAGTTAAAACGTGAATTTAATACCGCGATTATTATGATCACTCACGATTTAGGTGTGGTAGCAGGTATTTGCGATCAAGTGATGGTGATGTATGCCGGACGAACCATGGAATACGGCACAGCAGAGCAAATTTTCTATCATCCAACCCATCCTTATTCTATTGGCTTAATGGATGCGATTCCTCGCTTAGATGGCAATGAAGAACACTTGGTCACCATTCCAGGCAATCCGCCGAATCTATTACATTTGCCAAAAGGTTGCCCATTCTCGCCCCGTTGCCAATTTGCAACAGAACAATGCCAAACTGCGCCAAAACTGACCGCATTTAATGAAGGTCAATTACGCAATTGTTGGTTACCCGTGGAGAAATTTACCCTATGACAGTTTCAAACAACAAAGAATTACTCCTTGAAGTCAATCACTTAGGCGTCAGTTTTAAAATTAAAAATGATAAATCCCTTTTCTTCGCCAAACCTCAAACCTTAAAAGCGGTAAAGGATGTTTCCTTTAAGCTTTATGAAGGTGAAACCCTCGGTGTAGTAGGTGAATCGGGTTGTGGTAAATCCACGCTTGCACGTGCCATCATCGGCTTAGTCGAAGCGAGTGAAGGGGAGATCTTGTGGCTTGGTAAAAATTTACGAAAACAATCAGCTAAACAATGGAAAGATACTCGCAAAGATATCCAAATGATTTTCCAAGACCCTCTCGCCTCTCTCAATCCGCGAATGAACATTGGCGAAATCATTGCCGAGCCATTAAAGATCTACCAACCACACTTAAGTGCCGCTGAAGTGAAAGAAAAAGTGCAAGCGATGATGTTGAAAGTTGGGC
The DNA here is from genome assembly GCA_015255025.1 of Haemophilus sp. Classification (GTDB taxonomy): domain Bacteria; phylum Pseudomonadota; class Gammaproteobacteria; order Enterobacterales; family Pasteurellaceae; genus Haemophilus_D. Next base: position 9,408 of record JABZOY010000029.1, on the reverse strand, counting down.
TTTTACCGAACTTGATTAACCGCTATCCTCATGAATTTTCTGGTGGCCAATGTCAGCGTATCGGTATCGCTCGAGCGTTAATCATTGAGCCGAAAATGATCATTTGTGATGAACCCGTTTCTGCGTTAGATGTGTCCATTCAGGCTCAAGTGGTAAATTTATTGAAATCCCTGCAAAAAGAAATGGGGCTTTCCTTAATCTTCATCGCCCATGACTTAGCAGTGGTAAAACACATTTCTGACCGCGTGTTAGTCATGTATTTAGGTAATGCAATGGAATTAGGCAGCGATGAGGAAGTGTATAACAACACTAAACATCCTTATACCAAAGCCTTAATGTCTGCTGTTCCAATTCCCGATCCGAAATTGGAACGCAATAAATCCATTGAATTGCTTGAAGGCGAGTTGCCTTCGCCAATTAATCCGCCATCTGGTTGCGTGTTCCGTACTCGCTGCCTGAAAGCCGATGAAAATTGTGCAAAACAAAAACCACCTTTCACCAGCCAAAACAACAGCCATTTTGTGGCTTGTTTGAAAGTCTTATAAAACAAAAAGTGCGGTCAACATTCACCGCACTTTTTACTTTTACAATTCTAATTTTTCTTCAATTACTTTAGCCAAATCATCTAGCATTGCATAGCGTTTGCGATACATAGAACGTTTCTTACTCGGTACCTCATCAAGATTTCTATCAATCTCTAAAGGCAATTCCAATAGTCTTTCAACTGTCCACCTGATTCAGCAAAAATCGCATCATAATCTACAACATAATGTGAACTTTGAATAAAACGCGATTTATTTTGATATTTTTGAGGAATACCTAACAATTGATTAAAGCCTAATGCTTTCGTCAATGCTTTCATCGATTCCACCATCAAATAAGCTGGGCGTAAACCATGGCACGTTTTTGTCAATTGCTTCACCATCTCTTTGGAACCTTCAAAATTGGGTCCTTGCACCACAGAAATAAGTAATGCCTCACCAAGTTTGGCAAAAGTAAGCAAATACACTAATTCATTACGTGGTTTATGCCATAATTCCAATACCCAATAACCTTCCATCGGTTGGTGTGTAGTCATCGATAATGTCATTTCAAAATCAGGAATCACTTCACCAAAACTTAATGGCGTTTTATAAATAGATGCTGAAAGTGCGGTCAATTTTTCAGGTAAAAAAAGTAGATTGTCACAAATAGCTTCGAAACGCTGTTTGCTATTAAAACGTTTATCTAAAAAACGATAAACTAATGGATAGCTATAATCTGCATGCTCATTTAATAATGTAACAAGAAAAGGATGCTGATTAATAAATTGCTCAAAGTGAACAATTGAGCCTTGATGTAAAAAAGATCGAAGACGATAACGTAGGCGCTTAAGCGCATAAGAACGCCCTGGTCTATCGGGATAAATGGCTTCCGCTTTTGGCCAGCGATATTGATTCTCTTGAGATTCCATAGTTATTAATATAATTAAAGAGGCTTTAAATCACACAAACGCACATTCTCTCATAATTTCAGCAATTTTTCTATTTGTGATATGCTAGGGTCAATTGATGAAAGGAATACTTATGTCTGAAATTAAACTGAATTATCATAAAACGCATTTTCTTACTAGCGCCCCCAATATTCGTTCAATTCCAGAGGATACTGGAATTGAAATTGCTTTTGCTGGGCGTTCAAATGCAGGAAAATCAACTGCACTTAATGCATTAACCAATCAAAAAAGCTTAGCTCGAACCTCTAAAACACCAGGTCGAACACAGCTCATCAACCTTTTTGAGGTGGAGCCGAATTGTAAACTAGTAGATTTACCTGGCTATGGCTATGCTGCCGTTCCTGAAAAAATGAAAATCGAGTGGCAAAAATCCCTCGGAGAATATTTGCAAAAACGGGAATGTTTAGGCGGACTTGTTGTTTTAATGGATATTCGCCATCCTTTAAAAGATCTCGACCAACAAATGATCGAATGGGCTGTTTCTGCTGATTTACCGGTTATGTTACTTTTAACTAAAGCGGATAAACTTAGTCAAAGCGCGCGTAGCAAACAAGTCAAAATGGTACGTGAAGCGATTTTACCCTTCCAAGGCGACATTCAAGTCGAGGCTTTTTCTGCACAAAATAAAATTGGTATTGATAAATTAGCGGCTAAATTAGATAGTTGGTTTGCGCCACTTTTTGTGTAGTTTTTTATCAAGAAAAAATGATTTCTGCGATCAAGATCGCAAAAAAAGCACAGGATGTATGATTTCATTCTGTGTTTTTTTTATAGTGCGAAAATCTGATTATTTTTGACCGCACTTTAAGGAATCTGAATGTCTCTTGCTATTGTTTATAGCCGTGCATCAATGGGTGTACAAGCCCCTCTTGTTACCATTGAAGTACACTTAAGTAACGGAAAGCCTGGATTTACCTTAGTTGGTCTACCCGAAAAAACCGTAAAAGAAGCGCAAGATCGTGTCAGAAGTGCATTAATGAATGCGCAGTTCAAATATCCTGCCAAACGCATCACCGTAAATCTTGCACCGGCTGATTTACCAAAAGAAGGGGGACGATTTGATTTACCTATTGCAATCGGTATTTTAGCTGCATCAGATCAACTCGACGGTAGCCGTTTAAAACAGTTTGAATTCGTAGGCGAGCTCGCATTAACAGGTGAATTACGTGGCGTACACGGTGTCATTCCTGCCATTTTAGCGGCACAAAAAGCCAAACGTGCCCCCATTATCGCTTATCAAAATGCTAATGAGGCGTCACTTGTCTCAGAGCAAGAGACTTATTTTGCTAAAAACCTTTTGGAAGTCGTGCAATTCTTAAATAATCAAGAAAAATTACCTTTGGCTTCATTACTTGCACAAGAAAGTGCGGTCGGATTTTCAGCTAAAAATCACTTAGATTTGACGGATATTATTGGTCAGCAACATGCTAAACGAGCCCTAACAATTGCGGCTGCAGGTCAACATAATCTGCTCTTTTTAGGCCCACCAGGGACAGGTAAAACTATGTTGGCAAGTCGTCTCACTGCATTACTCCCAGAAATGACTGATTTAGAAGCCATTGAAACCGCTTCGGTCACAAGCTTAGTACAAAATGAATTAAATTTTCAGAACTGGAAACAACGTCCATTTCGAGCGCCACATCATAGTGCTTCTTTGCCTGCATTAGTGGGTGGAGGAACCATTCCAAAACCAGGCGAAATATCGCTCGCACATAATGGTGTACTTTTTCTTGATGAGCTACCTGAATTTGAGCGTAAAGTACTGGATGCTCTACGACAACCCTTAGAAAGTGGAGAAATTATTATTTCTCGTGCCAATGCGAAAATCCAATTCCCTGCTCGCTTCCAATTAGTTGCCGCGATGAATCCAAGTCCAACAGGGCATTATACTGGAACACATAATCGCACCTCGCCTCAGCAAGTGATGCGTTATTTAAATCGCCTTTCAGGGCCATTTTTAGATCGCTTTGATTTATCCATTGAAGTACCTCTTCTGCCGCAAGGTAGCTTACAGAATACAGGGGATAGAGGTGAGACAAGCCAACAAGTACGAGAAAAAGTGTTAAAAGTGAGGGAAATTCAACTTGCTCGAGCCGGTAAAATCAATGCGTATCTTTCAAGCAAAGAAATTGAACGAGACTGTAAATTACAAGATAAAGATGCATTATTCCTTGAGAATGCACTGAATAAGCTAGGACTTTCGGTGAGAGCCTACCATCGAATTTTAAAAGTCTCACGCACAATTGCCGATTTAAATGACGAAAAAGAAATACAACAACCTCATTTAGCAGAAGCGCTAGGATATAGGGCGATGGATCGGTTGTTACAAAAATTATCTGCTGCTTAAAAAATAAAAGGGCGAATGATTCGCCCTTTTTCGTCTTCGATTCTTAATAATAAGAATGTTCACCACGTTGGTGTTCTGTTACGTCTCGTGCACCTTTTAATTCATTTGGGAAAAGTGCGACCAATTGTTTCTCTACACCATCTTTTAAGGTGACATCAATCATTGAACAACCGTTACAGCCACCACCGAATTGGAGAACAGCATAACCATCATCAGTAATTTCAATTAACGTGATTTTACCGCCATGGCTGGCTAATTGTGGGTTAATTTGTGTTTGGATCACGTACTCTACGCGCTCAATTAAAGGTGCATCATCTGCAACTTTACGCATTTTAGCGTTAGGCGCTTTTAAAGTCAGTTGAGCACCGAGCTCTTCGGTCACATAATCAATTTCCGCATCTTCTAAAAACGGTAAGCTAATTTCATCCACAAACGCAGAGAAAGTATCGTATTTCATTTCAGTATCTGTCGCTTCAACTGAATTTGGCGGACAATAAGACACGCCACATTCTGCTCCAGGCGTACCTGGATTAACCACAAAAATACGAATATTAGTACCTTCTTCTTGTGTATCTAAAAGTTTCCTAAAATGCGCTTGTGCCGCATCTGAAATAAAAATTTTTTCCATAAATAAAATCCTAATACTTGATACAATATATCAAGAATGATACTCCTATACGGCAATTTTTTCTACATTTATTCCTATTTTTATAGATATAGGTAAATCCTATCCTTAACAGACTTTAGGCTCGAGCTAAGCCCCATACTTGAATTTCTTTTACACCTAATTTTCGAAGCTGTTTAGCTATTTCTGCTAATGTTGAACCGGTTGTAATCACATCATCCACCAACGCAACACGTTCATAAGGAAAAGGCTTTTGGGTATTCACTGTAAAAGCATTTTTAAGGTTTTGTCGTCGATCTTTCGCCGTTAAACCTCGCTGAGTATGGGTATGTTTAATCCGTTTCACTACATGATGACAGTTAGGCGCATCACACCATCGACTTAACCAGTTCGCTAATAAATCAGCTTGGTTGTAGCCCCGTTGCCATTGTCGAAAATGATATAACGGTACGGGAATAATCGCCTGTGGCAGCGAGAGCTCATGCGTTCGTCTTGCCTCTCGCACCGCAAGATAAAGCAAACGCGATAAACTCCGATCTAACCAAAACTGTTTTTGGAATTTAAAACGATGAATAAGTGAAGAAAGCGGTTCGAGGTAATGCCCAATAATCACAATACGATCCCAAGCGGGTTCATTTTTCAAACAATGTCCACAGCTCATTGCATAATGCTGCAAGGGTGAACCACATCGCCCACAATAAGGGAAAGTTTTAATCTGCTTCTGACATCGACTGCACAATCCATTTCGTCCAAGATGAATAGAGCGCTTGCAATGCACACAGCTAAACTGAAAAAAATGGGAAAACATAAAAGAAATTAACCGCACTTTATTTTTTCACTTTTTCCACTTGCTTAAAATGCTTTTCTTTTTTGGCCATTTCCATTCTTTCACCTTGTTTTAAAATATGAGGGGTCACAAAAATCACGAGTTCTCGTTTTTGATGACGTTCACTTTCCTTACTAAATAAGCGCTTAATACCTGGAATATCGCCCAATAATGGTACTTTATCGACACCTTTCGTGATCGTATCGTGAAATACACCACCTAATACAATTGTTTCGCCATCTTTGGCAAACACTTGCGTATTAATTTCTTGTTTATCAATGGATACCACTTCATTTTGCCCGTAAGCCACGCGATTTCCCGGGGAATTTTGACTCACTAATAAATCCAATAAAATATTATTATCCTTCGAAATATGTGGTGTCACTTCTAATCCCAACACCGCTTCTCGAAATTCCACTGATTGAGTGTCATTTTTCCCATTTGTCACCACATAAGGAATTTCTGTCCCTTGTTTGATGCTTGCGCTTTTCTTGTTGGTAGTAAGTAAGCGAGGGCTTGCAATAATTTCTACGTTATTTTCACGTTCAAGTGCGGTCAATTCTAGGTCTAATAATCGACCATTAATTTTGGCTACTTGAAGTGCTAATGAGCCAGCTGGCGTGACCGTTGTCGCAAAATTTACATTTAAATTATTACTGATATTGCTAAACCCATTCGCATCTAAACTGCCACTCACTCGATGGGCTGCCTCAGTAGGATTAAAAATGCCCCAACGCACACCTAATTCTTTTAGGCTTTCATCGGTAATCGTCACAATACGTGCTTCAATGACAATTTGCTCAATAGGTTTATCCAGCTCTGCAATTAATTTTTTGATATTTTTAAGTGAACGTGCATCATCCTGAATCAGTAATACATTGCTTCGATCATCAAATGTAATTGTGCCGCTAGGTGAAAGCAAAGAACCACTACCAGTTGTTAAAGATTTCATCACATCAGAGGCCTTGGCAAAATGCAGTTTAACCGTTGTACTCACAAGTGGTGTTTCACTAGGCAAACTTTCTCCGCTAATTGCCATAGGTTCTGTCATTTTCTCTGCATATTGCTCATGTTGAGAAGGCTTACCCAAATAATAAATACCATTTTCTTGATAAAAAGAGAGCCCTTTGATTTTTGCGACAGAACGCAATAATCGATCAAAATCTACGTTATCTAATTGCAATGAAAGTGTTCCTTCTAGCTCATCATCAATCATTAAATTAGCATTTTGCTCAAGAGCAAGTTGCTGGAGTGTCGCCACCATGGGTGCCTGTTTTAAGCGAAGTGAAAAGACGCGATTTTCGGCCGCTGAGTAAGTTGTCCATAGGATCAAAAAACACATTAAAAACTGACCGCACTTTGTTTTTATTTTCTGCTTTACCATTTTAAAATCTCATGATGATTGAGGTCGTTTGTTCACATTGCCCTGCTTTATAACCTTGAAGCGTCACGCTGTTTTTACTCACTTTTTCGATTAAATAGCCTTCCTTTCCAATTCTCTGCCCGACTTGAGCGGAAAGAATATGCCCATCATTATTAAATAACACTTCTGCCTGTTTACCGTATTGCACAACACCCACAATATGTAGCTGAGTCAATGGGCGTTCCTCCGCCAGTCTCGGCTCCGAATATACGCAAGTCGACACCGGCGGTAGGGTGAGCCCCTCTTTTGGATATTCGGTTTTTTCTCTTTGTTTACGATCAAAAGGATCTTGCGAAAACACGGATACAGAAAAAAACGCTATCAAGATTAAGAAGAACTTTTTCATTATTTGTCCTTATTTAATTGGAAAATTAACTCACATGTAATAGAAGCATTCTCCTCTTCATCTAATTTTTCAATGTTTAATTGCGTTAAGGAAAGTTTAGGAACATCGTTTAAAAGTGCGGTAAAAAATTGTTGTAAATCAACAAAATAGCCTTGTAATGACAAGTGCAACAACGTATGTTGAGAAAAATCCCAACGCAAATCCAACGCTCGAAGTCGCCCATTTAACAACGCCTGTACATGCTGATTAATCGGCAACACAGAATTAGCCAATTCTGGAGAAAGTTGTCGGCTGTCTGACTTTTGTCTTAAGGTTTGTAAAATCTTTTCCTGTTTCTCCCACTCTTGTTGCTGCAAACTCAATTCTGAGTCAAGTCGATGTCGTTCATTACTGTTTTCAACGTAACGAAAAACAGGTAAAAAGATGGCCGCACTTAATGCACTCAACCAAAAGGCTACATGGACCATTTGAGGTAATCGAAGCCATCGCCCAAACCAACTTTGCGCACTTTTTTGAACAAGCTCGTTGATAAGGTTCCTCATTGCACAGGCTCCGATAAATGAATATCAAATTGAAAAAATAACTGCTGTTGCACCGGTTGAAACTTAGTTAAGTTAACCTCTGTAAAATGGCGTTTGAGAAATTGATGTATCTCTTCAAACTCTTGTTGGCTTTCTGTCATGCCTGAAAGAACAACTTGCTTAGCATTGAGCGTAAATTCATCTAACTCACCTTGTTGTAAGGGCAACTCAGTTAATAAATTAAGCATTCGATACACATATTCCGTCTCCATTCCAGTCAACTCATTCATTTCTTTCAAGTCACGTTGTAGTTGTTGAACTTGAATGCGTTTCTGATGGACTTGATGAGTAATTTGTGTCAGTTTTTCTTTTGTCTGATTTAGGGTTTGTGCTTGTTGTTCATTGAGTTGGTTCAATCCAACAACAATCAAAACTAAACAAGCTAGCCAAATTAAACCTTGCCACATAAAACGACGAAAGGCCTTTTGATGTTGTTCTAAGCGCCAAGGCAATAGATTAAGGCTTAACATCACCACTCTCCCGATTACTTGGAGTCAAAAGTGCGGTCGTTTTTGAGGATAAATCCACTAGCTTTAAATCGGTTTGCCAGAGTGCATTACCTAAAGCGATGAAAGGTAAATCTGTTTCAATTCGCAGCCAATCCTGAGGCAGTAATTCGATTATGCGTGAATTTAATATATCGGTCGTTTGATACACATAAATCTGTTCTATTGTTTCAGGAAAACGCTGGATAAATTGTTGATAAAGCTCAGATAAATCACTTTGAGATTGCAATACTTGTCGTTGTTGTAAGCGTTCACAAACGGCGAGACAACCTTGTTGATCTTGATATAAAAATAAGGTGTTAGTCGGCTCTTGACCTAAAATGGCATAAAATGCACGTAAAATACTGTGATTCAGTAAATCAAGTGCAGTCAATTTTAGCGGCAAATATTTTGCTAATTCTGCATTGGCACTTTCTTGTCGAATCGCCGTGATATCCAAACGAAAACCTTGTTTTAATGGCATGGTCAGATAATCAAACCATAATTCATCCAACGGAATCGGTAATTCTTTTTGTAAAATAAAACGACATTGTTGTTCACACTCTTGAGCATTGAGTGTTTGTGGTAAAATAAGCGTTTTAGACCAAGTAAAATGGGGTGAAATGGCGCCGATAAAACAACATTGATTAGTTTTTTGTGATAAATGAGGTAATAACTCAGAAAAAATGTCCTTTTGTTGTCTATTCAAGCAAATAGATTGAACTTTGTGGAATTCATCTAGCCAAACAAAATAGAGGTTATCTTGTTGTTTACTCACACCAATTTGTTGTTTTCGCTGCTTTCTATGAGCAATTCCCATATTCTTTCCTATTCTTTAAGGGATTAATCTTTTATACTTAGCAGCCAAAATCATAATTTTGATTTTTTGAATATTCATTAAACCAGAGAGAATTTTACGATGCGGATCGCAAAATTAATATTAAGTACCCTATTAACGATATGTATACTGGGGTTAGTCGCCGGTGGTGTACTGTATTTTCACTTAAAATCCTCCTTACCATCGGTAGAAAGCCTAAAAACCGTCGAATTGCAACAACCGATGCAAATTTATACGGCTGATGGCAAATTGATCGGTGAAGTCGGCGAACAACGCCGTATTCCTGTGAAATTAGAAAATGTACCTCAGCGTCTGCAAGATGCCTTCTTAGCGACGGAAGATAGCCGTTTTTATGAACATCACGGTTTAGATCCTGTCGGTATTGCTCGTGCGATTTTTGTTGCTGTCAACAATGGTGGTGCATCTCAAGGGGCAAGTACCATTA
>JABZOY010000028.1:0-16282 GCA_015255025.1 Haemophilus sp. | reverse complement strand
TTCTGTATATTCTAGATTTTCCCGTTCTGTTACAATAGCTATCCAATCAGGATCATCAAATCCATCTTGAAAATAAACTCCTTCAAAATGATCTCTTGGATCGGGGCTATTCATATCTGGATGATACCAATAACAACCTTCTTGTGTATAACCATCCTTATCTACTAGCACTAAATAAACCGCATATAAGAAAACACCATAATCATATAAAACAGAGAAACATTGCTTTACTGTTCTTTCAGGATTATCTTCATCAAAATTTACTTTATAAAAAAAATTATATGATTTAGATCTGATTGGTATATAAGAAAAATCATCTTGAGTGAACATTCTTAACCTCTACTGTTTTTATTCAAATATATTTTATATTCAATTCGTTATAAATTACATTTTCCCTTATCCCACTTAGAATCTTGATAGCCACATTCAGCTGGCCAGTATCGGTAATATCCCTTTCTTTCCATACAAGATTGAAATTCTTTGTATTTACCAGTTTTATTGATATAGTGAAGTTCTTGATCTCCATATTTACTACCGCAGCTAACAGCATCTTTCCAACGCTGTTGCTGATCAGTTTTACCTATACTATAAGGCTTTTGATAATGTGCTATAGCTGGCCATAATTTGCCTTTATCAACACAATTAACCATTTGTGGAGTATAAAAACATCCGTTTGAATACCAACATCCGTTTAATATAAAACAAAGAAGAAATGAGGTGTATCTCATTTTATTACCTCCTATTTTCATCAAAAGTTCAAACAACATATTAATTTCCTGTTGGCGTATTTTTCATGATTCTTTCAAATTGCTTACCATCAACTGAATAAGATACAAATTTCAATAGTAAAGAATATCACAGAAGTATTGTCTAACCACATCCCATTAAGCATTATGGGATTCACTTAAAGTAAAACACCACAGATAACCTGCCGTTTTTTACAATATATTTGCTATAAAAAATAAGTGCTATAAAATAGCCACAACAAGCAAATGGTAATTAATGAGATTGGCTCGATATGAACAATGTACAAAAGAAATATTTTATTGGCCTAACCCATTTTTTGGGAAATGTTCTCGGCCCTAAATACGAAGTCGTATTTCATTCTTTTGATAAGAATAAGGCTCATATGGAAGCCATTGCGAATAGCCATGTTAGCGGGCGGACTCTTTCCTCTCCACTTAGCTCTTTTGCTTCAAGTTTGTTGCAGGATAAAGTGTATTTAGATAAGGATTTTATCTTTAACTACAAAGCCGTGGCAGATTCCGAAAAGGTCATTCGAGGTGCAACTTATTTCATTAAAAATGGGGATAAATTAGAAGGCATCCTTTGTATTAATCATGATACCTCTGAGTTGGTTGATGTGATGACCAAATTAATTTCACTGGAAAACCTTGGAAACTTCGTCAATATTTTAGGTATTGATGATGCCTTTGCTGAAGTGGAAGAAGCCGAAATAATTAATAAAGAAAAACTCGAAAACTCCATCGAAGATATCCTTTGTGAATACCTTGATTTCACCCTATTACATTCCGATAAACCACTCAGCTTAAGACAACGGGAAAATGCAATTAAAGTCTTATTTGATAAGGGTATTTTCAATATCAAGGGTGCCATTCCGATGGTGGCGAAATATTTGAAAATCTCAGAACCTAGCGTATATCGCTATCTCAAAGCGATCAAGGAAAAAGCATAAAAAAGCGCGGTCAATTTTCAAGAGGTTTTAAAACTCTTTGAAATTTGGCCGCACTTTATATCCCAGGCTATAAAAGCAAACTTTCGCTAATTACCATTAAATAAAACCTCCATAAACTCAAAGAAATCTTTTTCCGATACTTCATCAGGAGAAATCATTTTGTTATATATAATATCTATATCTCTATTTTCTAATTTATATATTTCCAACCCTACCCAATGACTACTCCAGAGCTCAATAGTTGCTGTTTTTTTATTTGAATATAAGTCAAATCTAGTTAAATAACCAAAATCTCCCTCTTTCTCAAAATCAACTTGAACAACTCCGAATTTTTCAATCACCCTAGGGTAAACAACATTTTCAAAAAAATTAAATATATCCATTATTTTTCTCCTTATTAATTTATTAAGTCACAATCAATACTTAAATTTAATTTCTGTTATTTTTTAAAAGAGTTATAAAGTAAATAAAAAACAATATACAAAAACAAATAAATAAAAAATACTTTTATAGAAAATAAAGCATGATCAACGTTAAAAAAAAGACTTATTTGATCAATTTTTCCTGTGCGGTAATACGCATTAAACCAAAAAAACACTTGAATGAGTAATGTAAAATAAAATGCTTTTTTTACAAAGTTAATGAGTATCTTCACTTCTCACCTTCTTTTTCTAATTCCTTGTTACATTGATTGATTAATTAACTGTCCAGCAAAAGAACTAATTAACACAGTCATACCAATCGGAGTATTTAACGTATAAGGTGCCATAAAGCCTGCTTTTATTGCATCATTATAGTTTATTTCTTCGTTTACTGAATATTATGCAGTTACACTAACACCAGTACCGATTGCAGCTTGCTTAATATAAGTATCGTTGAAAATACAAAGATGCGCTCAATTCTTGAGAAATCTAAAAACTAAGATATTGATATTTTTGACATACTTTTTGAAATATCTCTATTATTTCCTTCTAGATATTAGAAAATGTATAGGTAAAATAATAAAATGCAGTTTTAGAGACATCATAAAGGCTTCCTCAATTAATAAATCATAATGGATATTTTTTATCCCCACATCCATTTGAGCATACAGCAGTACAATAAAAAATAAAATAACACCTCCAAAGAAAGATAGTAAAGTTAAAATAATATTCTTCATTTTCTATCCTTATTTTTATTCATTTTCAATCACTCTAATCTCGTTTAAAAAAGAGAAGATAAATAGGCAAAGCAACCACCTGGAATTTTAGAGACATAAGTAAAGCCTCTTTCATAAGGAGTACATATTGTAAATTCTTCTGCCCTGCATCTAATTCAGCAATCACCATAGCTAAGAAACATAGGAATGTAACAAATATAAAAAATTTTAATATTTTTAAAATCATTATTTATTTAGATGGCAAGTATATACCCCACCTTTCTCCTTTCCTCTAACGCATATTCCTTTTATATATTAAATAGTCATACAAAATTAAAACTAAAAACATAAAAAACCAAGGACTCTTTGTAAAAATTTTTTCTGAAAAATCTATTAATTTAAGTTCAATGATCTATCTTCTCTTTTGCTAAAATCGCAAACACTGCAACAACAAAAGCATAAGGATAAACATCTTCTAGAAAATCTACAAAATTTTCTACACGCCCATACCAAACCCACTCGGTTATATATAAAATAATAACGCCAGATAAAACAACAATAGATAATTTAAATACTTCCAAAATAAATTTCATTAAATATCCTTATTTTCTTCCTGTAAGAAGATAACTGCCTAAAATCGCTGGTATGGGAATCAACAATGATAACAATATCTCAGTCTTTGAAGAAAAAACAACCCTTGTAGAAAACTCACCATTGGCTAAAAAATCAAGCAACAAATTTATCGATAGTAATAGCAAAAAATACAAAAAACCATTAATAAATAAAATTTTATCAGTTTCAATATCATTATTTATATCTCTACATCATTGATGTATCAATCATTCTATAGATTCTTTAAATATATAAATACTTATTTACTATTATTACCACCTATAAATTTATTTATAAAAAAGCAAAATAAAAACAATACAAACAAAACCGGAAATAATTTAACTATTGATATCAAATCAATCTTATTAAAATTAAAATTGAACTTCGATAGCGAATATAAATATAAAAAAACTAAAGCTAATAATGTTAATTTTAGAATTTTAAAAAAATCACTTTTTCTCATTTAATTATGACCTTATTACAGTCTGTGTATGATATACAAATTAATATCCTTTTTCTTTCATGCAACTATCTACATATCCTATACGATCATCATATCCTTCTTTTTCATTAGGATATATTTTATAAGCCTTATCAAGACATTCTTTAATTGCACTCATCTTAGATTCGGAAGGACGAATACCATCATTCCAGAACCTAACTATGGGATCATTGACATCTGAAGTACAAGAAGTCAGTAGTGTAAATAAAGGTATTAGTATATTTTTTTTCATTTTATTACTCATTTCATTCATTGAAATTTAACTTCAATTAGATAAATGTATTTTACAACATCCTATTTAACCACCAATTAAACCTCTCAACAATCATACCAAAAATTGTTCATTCTTAAACCAATTGAACAAGCCGTTTGAACTAACTAATTTTCCAAACAGTCAAAGCAATCGTAAAAGTAATGCTTTTACACGCCGGATTGCATAAGTGCTTAGGCAAGCAATCCCGACAAAAATAGAGGAGTAGATTTATGAAATCTAAATTGATGAAAGGGTTAGTGATTGTTGCATTAGCAGGAAGCTTAACCGCTTGTGAAATGGACAGACAACAACGTCATACTGCAACAGGTGCAGCAATCGGCGGCGTAGCCGGTGGTTTATTAGGTGGTGATATTGCCACAACACTCGGCGGCGCGGCATTAGGTGGTGTAATCGGTAGTCAAGTGAATAAAGGCGGAGACTACGATGACAGAGAATATCGCCATCATAAAAAACATAAAAGACATCACCACCATAGAAAACACCGTGATTGGGATGATGACTGGGATGATTAATTCAAAATACAGATAAAAATGACCGCACTTTTGTGATACAAATCAAAGTGCGGTCGTTTTTTTAGGGATTTTTATGAATTAATAGGGATTACCACCAACCGAGTAGTTTCATCCATAATCCACCTACACCAAACCAAATGACTAATGAAAGGATGGAAACAATAAAGCTCACGCCCCACCATTGACCGGTTGAGTTATAACCTGAACCGTATAATGCTGGGCCAGGACCACCAGCATATTGCGTTAAACTCATGGATAATGTTGAGGTGTAACCTAAACCAATTGCAGCAATTATTGGTGGTGTACCCACAGCGATAGCCGCTGCCACGAAAGCGAGATACATTGCGGAAATATGCGCCATGGCTGAAGCAAAGAAATAGCGAGTATAGAAATACACCAATACTAAAATAGTAAAGGCAACTGGCCAGCTGAAATCGCCCACAGATGCGGAAATATGGGTGGAAATCCAAGTGATTGCACCGTATTTATTAAGTGCATTTGCCATCATGACCAATACCGCAAACCAGAACATGGTATCCCATGCGGTGGTTTCTGCCACGATATTTTTCCAGCTCATAATGTTGGTTAATAATAAAATCACTAAACCGATAAACGCAGAAATCGTTGCAGGAATATGGAAGACTAAATCACCCACCGTCCATAGGAATAAAAGAAGAATAAAGTCTAGGGCAAGAATCCATTCTGCTTTGCTCATTGGACCCATACTTTTTAATTCTTCACGTGCCATTTCTGCCATTTTAGGCGTATCTTTTAATTCTGGCGGATAAATTAAATACACGAAATAAGGCAAGACGATTAGGCTCACAATACCAGGTACGATCGCCCCTAAGAACCATGTCATCCAAGTGATTTCTACACCTTGGCTTTTCGCGAGTTCTGCAATTAACGGGTTACCCGCCATGGCGGTTAAGAACATGGTACAAATAATGGTATCGATTTGAGAGACCGCAATCGCTAAGAATGCACCTGCACGACGAGCGGTTGGACCCGGTTTGGACTCATACGCATCAGCAATAGATTGCATAATAGGGTACATAATACCACCCCCACGCGCAGAAGCCGAAGGAATCCCCGGACCGATAACAACATCAGCCAACGCCATACCATAAGCCACGCCCATCATTTTTTTACCAAAACGACCAACGAAGTACAGCGCGATACGTTTACCTAAACCGGTTTTAATCACCGCGCGAGATAAAAACATGGCAATAGCAATCAACCAAATTGTGCCATTAGCAAATCCGGATAACATACCAACATCACCTTGTTTTGGCGAAATTGGTGTAAGTCCAGTTAATCCACTGATCACCAATGCCACCAAGGTTGCAGCACCCATAGGCATGGCTTTCGCGATAATAGCTACAATGGTTGCCACAAACAGTGCTAGCATTCCCCAGGCTTTAGCGGATAAACCTTCTGGTGTCGGGATTAACCAAATCCCTAAACCAACGATGACGGCAATCAGCAGCCCCTGCCATTTAAAGCCAAGTTTGACTTCTACTGCTGGAATTTTACTTTCCATAGGATAACTCCTAGATAAATGAACAAAAAATAATTCATCACGTATAACGACCGTGACGCAATCGATTAAATAAGCGGTTATAAAGATACCACTTATTTAGTACGAGTAAAGGTTTAAGCGATGTTTTTAATAAAATTTGATGAAAACTTGATGCAGATTAAAAAACAACTTTAAGAATGAAGAAATTGATTCACGTGTTCAAGTACGGCTTTTCTCACGTTATCCTTTTCAAAAAGAATTTCATGTTTTGCTTGAGGTACAAGCATGGATTCTGCATGCGGAAAAAGTGCGGTCAATTTTTCAAGATTTTTGTTATCCACAATTTTTTCTTTTTCCGCTTTTAAAATAAGCACAGGTGTTTCTACTCTTGGAATGATTTTAGGGAGTGCTTTTATTGCATTTAAACACAAATGTACCCAGCGGAAAGTCGGACCGCCTAAGTGAATAGCAGCACGTTTTCGATTAATACGGTTCATCCATTTCATTCGCGTTTTAGAATGGCTAAGTTCATTAAAGTTTAAATCTGCCGGTTTGTAATGTCCTTTACCAAAAACATAGCGATGACCTTGACCAAATGCCATCATCGTTGCAATGATGAGTTCATCTCGTAATGGATGTTTCATGGGAACACCAAAGAAAGGCGAAGAAAGCACTGCCTTTTTAATATGATGATCGTAATTGGCTAGATAATAGGTGGAAATCAAAGCGCCGAGGGAGTGGGCGAGAATATATTGCGCTTGATAAGCATAAAGTGCGGTCGTTTTTTCAATGATTTTTGCCATATCATCAGTATAAAAACGAAACTCATCTAAATGCCCTTTTTGAGGAATAATACGCTGTGAATAGCCTTGTCCTCGATGATCAAAAAGTAATACATCATAACCTTGTTGATAAAAATCATAAGCCAACTCAGTCCATTTCAACATATTTTCTGCTCGACCATTCACCAAAATCATCAATTTTCTGACCGCACTTTCAGGCTGAACCAAATGACGATAAGCTAATTTGATATTTCGTTCACCAGAAAGATATTGCGTCGGAAATTGCTCAAAAAAAGGCAATAACTCCGTAAGAGCAAATTGATGAAAATGAGGTTCTCTGATCATAATTTTCTAATGAAAAGGGCGTAGTAAATACGCCCTTTATAGTGAAAGTAAACTTACGCCACTAATTGTTTTAAGATACGGCGAACTGGCTCTGCAGCACCCCATAATAATTGGTCACCTACAGTGAATGCCGCTAAGTATTCTGGACCCATTGCCAATTTACGTAAACGACCAACCGGTACGCTTAATGTACCTGTTACTTTAGCTGGGGTTAATTCACGTAATGTGGTTTCTTTGTCGTTTGGAATTACTTTCACCCATTCATTGTGAGACGCTAAAATTTGTTCGATTTCTTCTAACGGTAAGTCTTTTTTCAGTTTGATGGTGAACGCTTGGCTGTGGCAACGTAATGCACCGATACGTACACATAAACCATCAACAGGAATTGGATTGTCACTTAAACCTAAGATTTTGTTAGTTTCTGCATAACCTTTCCATTCTTCTTTCGTTTGTCCGGTTTCTGGAAGAAGTTTGTCAATCCAAGGGATTAAGCTGCCCCCTAATGCTGCACCGAAGTTATCCGTTGGGAAGCTATCAGAACGCATTTCTGCAGTCACTTTACGTTCAATATCTAAAATTGATGAAGCAGGGTCTTTTAATTCGCTTGAAACCGCTTGTTCTAATAAGCCCATTTGTGAAATCAATTCACGCATATTTTTTGCGCCTGCACCTGAAGCCGCTTGATAAGTTGCAACAGACACCCATTCCACTAAATCTTTTTCAAATAAACCACCGATAGCCATCAACATTAAGCTCACGGTACAATTACCACCTACGAAAGTTTTAACGCCTTTTTTCAAACCTTCAGAAATCACGTGTTGGTTTACCGGATCAAGCACGATAATTGCATCATCTTTCATACGTAGTGCAGACGCTGCATCAACCCAATAACCGTCCCAACCTGTTGCTTTTAATTTTGGATAGACTTCATTGGTATAGTCACCACCTTGGCAGGTCACGATAATGTCTAATTTTTTGAGTTCATCAATGTCGAATGCATTTTTAAGCTCACCTGCCTCTTTGCCTGCAAATACAGGGGCTTTTTGACCTGCTTGAGAAGTGGTGAAGAAAACTGGATTAATATTAGCAAAATCTTGCTCTTGCACCATACGATCCATTAATACGGAACCGACCATTCCGCGCCAACCGATAAAACCGACGTTTTTCATGAATTTTTCCTTATTTTATGTTGTGTTGAATGGGTCTATTAATTACAGGCTTTACGCTACAAAATCAAGCTTTTTTAGAAAAAATGAGGCTTTGTTTAATTTTTCTCAATAAAAAATCCCCTTTCGGGGATTTATTGATTATTTATCTGCTTTTTTCGTGGTTTTCTTTACCGTTTTTTTCGGCTCAGATTTACCTTCAGATTTGACCGCACTTTTCTTTGTCGTGGTAGACTTTGTAGTCTTCTCTTTTGTCGTTGCGGATTTAGTTGCTTTTTTCTTTGGCTTTTCAGCTAAATTTGCCACTTTCCACTCCTCAAATTTTTCAAGTAACACTTTACCCATTGGGCTTGGATCACCTGTAAATAAAGTTTGTAAGCCGTTATTTTCAATAATATGACGACGAAGTTCTAAACGTTCTTGATGGTTTTCTGCTAAACGAATTGCACGTTCAACATATTCATCTACCGTATTTGCAATTAACCATTCCGGTAAACCTAAACGTTTGAATAACCCCTCATCAATATGTTCATGGACTTCTGCACCGGTTTTACATATACCTACTAAACCTAATGTCACCATATCAATAATGCCATTCGTATTCCCGAATGGGAATGGATTCACCATCATATCGCAGTTATGCAAAATACGAAGATATTGATCATAAGGCGCATGTGGATGAGCTGTCGCATCATTACCTAAATAAGATTTAATAAAACGCTCAACATAAGGATGAGTCACACCACTGGATTGACCTAAAGCAAAGTGGAAATGAACCTTAACATTCGCACGATCACGAATAGCCTTTAATGCTGCTAAGAAATATGGGTTAAGCTTCATTGTGGTAGAAGCAATACCAATATTCACCACTTCAGGATTTTCACGTAAGCGATATTCTACGTGTTGCGGTGCAAGCGCTGAAGGCACATAAGGTAAGGCATCTTTAGGTAAACGCAATAATTGCTCACTAAAGCATTTTTCAGAACCAACGTAGTCATCTTCTACAATTACATATTCAATAAAATCAGAATGTGTCGTCGCTGGATGGCCTAAAGCAATCACTTGAACCGGTGCAAGACGCGTATTACTTGCAAAAATGGTAGTTAAATCCATCCCAATACTTGGCATATAAAGAACGGCTGCACCATTTTTTTCACAAATCTCTTTTAATTCATTCAATTTACTAAAAATATTATCGCCTTTTAATAAATGGAATTCATCAAACACCGCTTGTCCTGCCGCATCTACTGCTTCATTACCCACACCAATTAAATGAAAACGCTCACGCGCAGCAATCATTGAAGTAGAATGCGTACGATAAATTGAATGGGATGAATGGAAATGCTCCAATAATACGACCATAACTGGTTTGCCATTATGTTCACCTAATTTAGTGACATCGCGATCAGTCCATCCACCTTTCAATAAATGACGACGAATAACTTGGTTTAATGCTTTTTTCACCCAGTGTTTATTTTCAGCAATATCGTAGCTGCAATGCATATACACATCGTGTGAAATTGCGCTTGGCACATTATTTAAGTTTTCAATTGTTGCCAATTTTTCAGGGAACCATTGTAAAAGCGTACCACGCTTAGAGAACGCTTGATCGGTACCGATAAAACGGGGTGATTGTAATGCAAAACAAAGAGATGCACATAATTCAGGATCTAAATTCCATAAAGCATCAAGATTAACATTCACATTAGATTCTGGCAGATAGAAAATACAGAATTTAATTAATGATGATCTCGTATTATCTAAATGAAAATCAGATAAATTGGTTTTATCTGGATTGCGGTTATAAGCTTGTAAAACATGATCCGCATTTACAAATGGCGATGATGCGAAAATCATGTTAATCCAACGTTGTAAGGTAAAGAAACGTTGCGCCCCACCTTCAGAAATATCTAATTTAGGATCAGAAAATAGCTCGCTCATTGCTACCGCTACACGGGTACAAAAATGCTTAATTTTATCTTGTACTAATTCATCATTTAATTGGCTAGGATAATCAATTTCAATGCCTTCAATACCACCAAAATTAGTATCAATTTTGCTTAAAATATCGAGCAATTCTACGCAAGCTGCTTCATAATTTTTTGCCGCAACTTCTTGTTCAAAACGGATAACACTGGGTTGTTTTTGTGTTTCTGCCATTTCTAAATTCCTTTGGTAAAAAATAAATAAGATTAATAATTAACAGGTTCCCCATAGATCATATTCATCTGAATGGGTAATGGTTACTTTAATAAATTCGCCTACTTTTACAGGCGTGCCACTTAGATTTTCAATATAAACTAAGCCATCAACTTCTGGTGCATCAGCTTTTGTACGCCCGATAATACCTTCGTCATCAATTTCATCCACAATTACATCAAGCGTTTGGCCTATTTTTTGTTTTAATCGTTCAGCCGAAATTTCTTGTTGTAATTGCATAAAGCGGTGGAAACGTTCTTCTTTTACATCTTCAGGCACTTGGTCGGACATTTCGGTAGCTGGTGCTCCCTCTACCGGGCTAAACTTGAAACAGCCCACGCGATCAAGTTGCGCTTCTTTTAAGAAATCCAATAACATTTGGAAATCTTCTTCTGTTTCACCAGGGAAACCTACAATGAAAGTTGAACGTAGGGTTAAATCTGGACAAATCTCACGCCATTGTTTGATACGCTCTAAAGTGCGGTCAATTTTTCCTGGTCTTTTCATCGCTTTTAAAATTTTTGGACTCGCATGTTGCAATGGAATATCCAAATAAGGCAATAATAAACCTTCCGCCATTAATGGAATTAAATCATCCACATGAGGATAAGGATAAACGTAGTGTAAACGCACCCAAATACCTAATTTACCAATCTGTTTACACAAGGTCATTAAGTCATTTTTAATTGGCATACCATTCCAGAAAGCGGTTTTCACGCCACCTTCTTTGCGTTGTGTATCCATCGAATAAGCTGAAGTATCTTGTGAAACAACCAACAATTCCTTCACACCCGCATCAGCAAGGCGTTTTGCTTCATCCAATACTTGAGTGATAGAACGGCTTTCTAAATCCCCACGTAATGAAGGGATTATACAGAATGTACAACGATGATCACAGCCTTCTGAGATTTTCAAATAAGCATAGTGTTTTGGTGTTAATTTCACCCCTTGTTTTGGTACAAGGCTGGTGTATGGATTATGTTCTGGTTTTGGTACATATTTATGTACTTGTGCCATGACTGTTTCATAACTGTGCGGACCGCTCACTTCCAATACTTTCGGGTGAACTTGGCGAATTTGATCTTCTTTCGCCCCTAAACAGCCGGTTACAATAACACGTCCGTTTTCTTCCAACGCTTCTCCAATGGCTTCTAGGGATTCCTGCACGGCACTATCAATAAAGCCGCAAGTATTCACAATAACCAAGTCCACATTTTCATAACTTGGCACAATGTTATACCCGTCAGTACGTAATTCAGTCAGAATACGTTCAGAATCCACTAAATTTTTAGGACAACCTAAACTTACAAAGCCAATATTCGGCGTTGATTTTTGCATAAATTTATTCTCAGCTATCATCATCTTTCAAAACTTTAGATTTTACTCAATTTCAAGCCGAAAGGCGATAAATTAAAGGTAAATTGATTGTAAATTTGCCCATTAAAGTCCTTTTTTCAGGTAGAATAATGCCCGTTTTTTTATTTACTCATATTCATTATTAACATGGAAAATTCTTTTCTTTTTTCGACCGCTCTTGAACAGACGGCTTATTTACTTATCCTAGGGAAAATGCTACTCGCACTTGTACTTGGCGGGATTATTGGCTTAGAACGTGAACTTAAACACAAACCGGTTGGGGTCAAAACCTGTGCCATTATTGCGGTGACGACTTGTGTACTGACGATTGTCTCCATTCAAGCCGCAGAACATTATGCGCAAGTTTCAGATAATATCCGAACTGACCCTATGCGACTTGCCGCACAAGTAATCAGTGGCATCGGTTTCTTAGGTGCAGGGGTAATTTTGCACAAGAAAAATGATGCGATTTCAGGCTTAACCACAGCTGCCATTATTTGGGCAGCAGCGGCTATCGGTGTGGCAACAGGTGCAGGCTTTATTTTTGATGCGATTATTGCCACTTTAATGATTTTAATCGCTATCCGTATCAGCCCGATTGTGCAGCGTTATGTTCGTCGTAAAACCTATAAAAAACGTACTCGTTTAGCTATTCAACTGAGTTCTGCTAACGGCATCAGTAAAGTAACCGATTTATTGCTGAAACATGATTACCGCATTGAAAATATCTCAGTAAAAGACCAAGCTAGCGGCGAGGTTCGCTTGCAAGTCCGATGCTACAATATTGATAATGAAATGCTAAAAGATGTCTATACACTGTTAAAAACAGAAGATGAAGTACTGAGTGTGGATGTAGAAAATTAAAATCAGCTCAAAATAATACATTACTTCTATCGTAAAACCACTACTTGCTAGACAAAAAGTTAAATACCTAAACTGGATAACGTCATGAATTTACAAGATAATTTCGAACAACATACGCCAATGATGCAGCAATATCTCAAGTTAAAAGCAGAAAATCCTGACATTTTATTATTTTATCGAATGGGGGATTTTTACGAGCTTTTCTATGATGATGCAAAAAAAGCGGCAACGTTGTTAGATATTTCTTTAACGAAACGTGGACAATCAGCAGGTAATCCCATTCCCATGGCGGGCGTGCCTTATCATGCGGTAGAAGGTTATTTAGCAAAATTAGTGCAATTAGGTGAACCTGTAGCCATTTGTGAACAAGTGGGTGATCCTGCCACATCAAAAGGGCCGGTTGAACGCAAAATTGTACGAATTGTGACACCAGGTACAGTGAGTGATGAAGCGCTTTTACCAGAACGCCAAGATAACTTAATTGTGGCGGTTTATCAGGAAAAAGAAAAATTTGGTCTAGCCACATTAGACATGACATCTGGACGTTTTCAGCTTTGTGAACCTCATTCAAAAGAAGCCTTACAAGCTGAATTACAGCGTATTAATCCCGTAGAATTACTTTATTGTGAAGATTTTGCCGAAATGGCCATTATCGAACATTATAAAGGCCTACGTCGTCGTCCTATTTGGGAATTTGAACTCAGTACGGCGATTTCAGAACTTAACCGTCAATTTGGTACAAAAGATTTACGTGCATTTGGTGTAGAAAAATCACCTCTTGGCTTGGCAGCAGCAGGCTGTTTATTGCAATATGCAAAAGAAACACAAAGGGCTTCTCTTCCACATATTCAAAGCATCAGTGTTATTCAAAATAACGATAATATTCAATTAGATGCCGCAACACGCCGAAATTTAGAACTTACTCAAAATCTTGCGGGTGGCACAGAAAATACACTTGCTTCGGTATTAGATAAATGTGTTACACCAATGGGTAGCCGTTTGTTAAAACGTTGGATTCATCAACCTATCCGTCAAACAGACATTCTATTAAAACGCCAAAAAACCATTGGTGAAATTATTGAGCAAGATTTGTATCACGAATTGCAGCCTTATTTGCAACAAGTGGGGGATATGGAACGAGTTCTTGCTCGTGTAGCACTGCGTTCTGCTCGTCCTCGTGATCTCACACGTTTACGAACTGCATTAGAACAAATTGAACCGATAAAATCGCTAATTCATACAAAAACATCGTCAAATTTGACCGCACTTTCCGCACAAATTGATGATTTTTCCGCGCAAATAGCGTTACTTCAAAAAGCAATTATTGAAACTCCTCCGTTATTAATTCGCGATGGTGGCGTTATTGCTGAAGGCTATAATGCAGAATTAGATGAATGGCGAACCCTTTCCGCTGATGCAACGCAATATTTAGAAAATTTAGAACAACGCGAACGAGAAAGTACGGGCATTGATACCTTAAAAATTGGCTTTAATGCGGTACATGGCTATTATATTCAAATCAGCCAAGGACAAGCCCATAAAGCACCGATTCATTATGTTCGCCGTCAAACCTTAAAAAATGCCGAGCGCTATATTATTCCTGAATTAAAAGAATACGAAGATAAGGTTTTAAAATCAAAAGGCGCGGCGCTTGCTTTAGAAAAGCAACTTTATGATGAATTATTTGATTTATTGCTGCCACATTTAGTCCAATTACAATTAGCCAGCTTGGCATTGTCTGAATTGGATGTGTTAGTTAACCTCGCAGAACGGGCAGAAACTTTAAATTATGTTGCACCACAATTTAGCGATGAAATTGGTGTAAAAATTGAAAATGGTCGCCATCCTGTGGTGGAACAAGTTTTAAAAGACCCTTTTATTGCCAACCCTATTAATCTCAATCAGCAACGTCATTTACTGATTATTACTGGCCCAAATATGGGCGGTAAAAGTACCTATATGCGTCAAACAGCTTTAATTACGTTGATGGCTTATATAGGCAGTTTTGTACCGGCTGATAGCGCGGTTATTGGGCAAATTGATCGTATTTTTACTCGAATTGGTGCCTCTGATGATTTAGCATCCGGTCGTTCTACATTTATGGTGGAAATGACAGAAATGGCAAATATTCTTCATCAAGCCACTTCACAAAGTTTAGTTCTTATTGATGAAATTGGACGAGGTACGTCTACTTATGATGGGCTTTCTTTAGCTTGGGCTTGTGCTGAATGGTTGGCGAAGAAAACTCGTTCGCTTACGTTATTTGCGACCCATTATTTTGAACTCACTGCGCTTCCAGAACAAATTGAAGGCATTGCTAATATTCATTTAGATGCATTAGAACATAACAATACCATCGCCTTTATGCACGCGGTTCAAGACGGTGCGGCAAGTAAAAGTTATGGTCTTGCTGTTGCAGCGCTAGCTGGTGTACCACAATCTGTCATTAAACTGGCGAAGCAAAAATTGCATCAGTTAGAAAAACTGTCAGCACAAAATGGTGATCAACAAATTCAACATCTAAGAGCGTTAAATCAACATCAAGGTGAATTGGATTTTGAAGCGGAACCAGATGCTTTACGCGAAGCTATTGAGAAGCTTGATCCCGATGAATTAAGCCCAAAACAAGCCTTATCTTATTTGTATCAATTGAAGAAAATGCTGTAAGAAATAAAAAAGAGCGGTCAAAAATTCCGGTATTATGTAGCAGTTGCACAAAGATTTAATTTGTTGTTTCTGCTATATTTTCTTATCTTTTATGTACGAAAGGTAAGAATAGTCAATGACAAAACAAAAATCAACTTTGGAAAATGCGCTTGAAGAAGCGATTGAAGAAATTGAAACCGAAAAGAAAGAAATTGCAGCGCAAATCAAGCAACTCCATAAAGAATTAAAAGATCTTGATCGGAAGATTTCAGACTATCGTGTGGCATTAAATCACGCAAAAGGTCGGGAAGAACCGCCTTTACCATCAAACCCCAAATTTAGAAATCTTCGTTTCCAAACTTCGCCTCAACAGTTGATTGCTCAGGTACTAAAACAAGAGCCTTCAAAATGGTTAAGTGTGAAGGAGATTACATATCTAGCGATGAAGTTAGATGGGCAAGAGATTGAAGAAGTTATACCGTATAAACAATCACAAACGATTGCTTGTACATTAAACTATTTAAAGTATAAATCGTTAGTGGAAAAATGTTTAATAGATAACTCACAACATTGGCGATTGAGAACGCTTGAGCAAGGATAGTAAATAGCGGTAGAAATACCGCTATTTTTGTTTCCATTGCCAGTGAACCTCATTTCGGCTGATTTGA
>JABZOY010000027.1:0-16482 GCA_015255025.1 Haemophilus sp. | reverse complement strand
ACGTAATGTCGCAAAACGGTCCAGATCAAGATCCTTGGGGTAAACCGGGACAGAGTAGCGGTCCAAAACAGTCAGATAATTCATCAGATAAGCAAAATGAAAATGGCTGGGGCGCGAGAGACAATAAGAATCAGGAGCAATCACCGCCAGATATTGAAGAAGTATTCAATAATCTGTTGAAAAAATTAGGTGGTGGCAATAAAAAAGGCGGTTCAAATAATACTTCGCCTAATGTGCCTTCATTTAATTTAGGTAAAATTTTACCGATCGCCGTGGTGATCGGGGGAATTATTTGGGGGGCAAGCGGTTTTTACACCATTAAAGAAGCGGAACGTGGTGTGACGTTACGTTTTGGTGAGTTTCATTCTACCGTTCAACCAGGTTTGAACTGGAAACCGACTTTTATTGATAAAGTGGTTCCAGTGAATGTTGAACAAGTTCGTGAGCTTAAAACGCAAGGTGCAATGTTAACCAAAGATGAAAACATGGTTAAAGTAGAAATGACCGTGCAATATCGCGTACAAAATCCAGAAAAATACTTGTTTAGCGTGAGCAATGCAGATAATAGTCTCGGACAAGCGACAGATAGTGCGCTTCGTTATGTGATTGGTCATATGACCATGAATGATGTGCTGACAACGGGTCGTGCCGTGGTGCGTGAAGATACGTGGAAAGCATTGAACGATATTATCAAACCTTATGATATGGGACTTGAAGTGATTGACGTGAACTTCCAATCTGCACGTCCGCCAGAAGAAGTGAAAGATGCTTTCGATGATGCGATTAAAGCACAGGAAGACGAACAACGTTACATTCGTGAGGCAGAAGCTTATGCCCGCGAGAAAGAGCCAATCGCTCGTGGTGATGCACAGCGTATCGTTGAAGAAGCAACGGCTTATAAAGATCGTGTTGTGCTTGATGCGCAAGGGGAAGTGGAACGTTTACAACGTCTTCTACCTGAATTTAAAGCGGCGCCTGATTTGTTAAAAGAGCGTCTTTATATTCAAACCATGGAAAAAATCATGGCAAATACGCCGAAAGTCATGTTAGATGCAAATAATGGTAACAATTTAACCGTATTACCATTAGAACAATTAATGGGTAAAAAAGCGGCTCAACCGACTACAACGCCTGAAAGTGCGGTCAGTTCTACGCCAGTTTTAACACAGGAACGTCGTGTAGAAACGCAAACGGCTCAACCAGTTCAATCAAATGAAGGCATTCGCCAAGGGAGATTTAACTAATGCGTAAATTTTTACTTCCGATTATTGTGGTGATTGCTGCGGTGCTATATTCCAGCGTCGTGGTTGTAACTGAGGGTACTCGTGGCATCATGTTGCGTTTTAACAAAGTACAACGTGATGCAGAAAACAAAGTTGTGGTGTATGAACCAGGTTTGCATTTCAAATTGCCTTTAATTGATAGCATTAAAGTGCTTGATGCGCGTATTCGTACCCTTGATGGTTCAGCTACTCGTTTTGTGACAGTAGAGAAAAAAGACTTGTTGGTGGATTCCTATGTGAAATGGAAAATTAGCGATTTCGGTCGTTTCTATACGGCAACGGGTGGTGGCGATTATAACCAAGCTTCAAGCTTATTAAGCCGTAAAGTGAATGACCGTCTGCGTTCAGAAATTGGTACTCGTACGATTAAAGATATTGTTTCAGGTACACGTGGTGAATTAATGGCGGGGGCGAAAAAAGCGTTAAATTCAGGGCAGGATAGTACCTCTGAATTAGGGATTGAAGTCGTCGATGTTCGCGTAAAACAAATCAATTTACCGGATGAAGTTTCTTCTTCAATTTACCAACGTATGCGTGCAGAACGTGATGCGGTTGCTCGTGAACATCGTTCACAAGGTAAAGAAAAAGCAGCGTTCATTCAAGCGGATGTAGATCGTAAAGTCACCTTGATCTTAGCGAATGCAAATAAAACGGCACAAGAATTACGTGGTAATGGTGATGCGGCGGCAGCAAAATTGTATTCTCAAGCTTTTGCTCAAGAACCACAGTTTTATAGCTTTATTCGTAGCTTAAAAGCCTATGAAAGCAGCTTTGAAGGTTCAGATAATATGATGATTTTGAAACCTGATAGTGATTTCTTCCGCTTTATGCAAGCGCCAAAGAAATAAACGAGAGATAACGAAAAGTAAAGTGCGGTTAGAAATAACCGCATTTTTTATTGCTTAATTTTAGGGGAATTTTCACTTATAAGATAAAAAGGCCTTTAATGCAATCAATCGAATCCATAGCCAAAGTTAATTAAATCCACATAAAATATAAGCTAATTTTTTGGCATAATCACCTTACTTTAAGCTTTACGTTTCTTTTTTATGTTTATTGATCGTTTGGAGGATTATTAGATGAAAAAACTGATTATTGGCGGAGCCGCCATTGCTATCTTAGGTTATTTGGGCGTTGTGGGGTATCTACACCAATTTGATAAAGAGAATGCGACCCAACTTTTAATGGAAAATCGCTATACCGGCGAACAAGAAAAAGTGGCAAAAGCCTTATTTGATAATAGCTGTCAATATTGCCATAGTCCAAACACACCTCTTCCATTTTATTCAAAATTCCCGATTGTGGGTGATGAAATGCAATCGGATATTCAAAGTGGACTTCGAGCTTTCCGCCTGGATCGTTTACTTGAAGGCTTAAAAGATCCGAGCAAATTATCCCAAGCTGATTTAGCAAAACTACAGCGTGTGCTTGAAAATAATGAAATGCCAATTGCTAAATTTAGACATCTTCACTGGGGAAGTAAACCAGATGAGCAAGAAAAAGTGGCATTGCTTAACTGGATTCGTGAAGCACGTAAAATGTCTTTACCAAAAGAAACCCCAATGTTGATGCAGATCGTTTAGTGCAACCTATTCCAGACAGTATTGCAACAGATGAAGCAAAAGTCGCGTTAGGCCATGATCTTTTCTTTGATGGTCGTTTATCAGGCGATGGTTCTATTCAATGTCACACTTGTCACCAATTAGATAAAGGTGGTGTGGATAGACTTGAAACTTCAACAGGGATTGAAGGTAAAAAAGGTCCAATTAACGCACCAACCGTATTCAATGCTGCATTTAACTTTGTGCAATTCTGGGATGGTCGTGCAGCAGATTTAGCTGATCAAGCGAAAGGTCCTCCAACAAATCCAGTAGAAATGGGCTCGCACTCGTGGGATGATATCGTGGCACGTTTTGAAATGGATGAAGAGTTCAAAAAAGCATTCTTAAAAGAATATCCACAAGTGACGAAAGAAACTTTAACTCACGCAATTGGTGAATATGAAAAAACATTAATTACGCCAAATAGTGATTTCGACCGTTATTTGAAAGGGGATAAAACAGCTTTAACCGAGCAACAAGTTCGCGGTTATGAATTATTCAAACAGCATAAATGCGATACTTGTCATACAGGTGTAGCAATGGGTGGACAATCTTATGAGTACATGGGACTTTACGGCGATTACTTTAAAGATCGTGGTACGCCATTAACTGATGCCGATGAAGGTCGCTTTGCTCAAACTAAAGATCCGTTTGATATGCATCGTTTCAAAGTGCCAACCTTGCGCAACGTCGCGCTTACTGCACCATATTTCCATGATGCCTCAGCAAAAGAATTAAAAGATGCTGTGAGTGCAATGTTGAAATATCAAAGTAATGTGAAACAGCCAGCTCAAAAAGATGTTGAAGATATCACATCTTTCTTAGAAAGCTTAACAGGTGAATTTAAAGGTGAAAAATTAAAATAATCCTTTGAGCGATAAATAGAAACGACCGCAAGTGCGGTCGTTTTTTTATGAGTTTTAGTTAGATAACAAGTCATAAATGACTTCGACAAAAAACAGAAAAGCTAAATTTTAGGTATAAAAAAAGCCGCTTACGCGACAATCTTCTTTTATATTTAAAATGGTGCCCGAAGCCAGACTTGAACTGGCACGCCTCGAAAGGCGAGGGATTTTAAATCCCTTGTGTCTACCGATTCCACCACTCGGGCATCGAGTGATTAACTAACTGCGTGGTTATGGAGGCGTGTCCCGGAGTCGAACCGAGCTACATGGATTTGCAATCCAGTGCATAACCGCTTTGCTAACACGCCGTTAGTTTGGAGCGGGAAACGAGGCTCGAACTCGCGACCCCGACCTTGGCAAGGTCGTGCTCTACCAACTGAGCTATTCCCGCATACGCTGTTAGTGCGGTGCATTTTACGGGAATTTGAAATTCTGTCAATCGAAGATCTTAAAAAAAAATTCAAATGTTGAAAAAATCTTCGTTTCGGTTGAAATTACAGCAAAATTTAGCACAAGAATATAATTTTCACAGAGTTTTCAATTTCTACTTTTATCGTGAGTGGCTTTATGACAAAATTGGAACGCTTTGCTCGCCATTAAATAAAGAAAAGTGCGGTCAAGTTTTTGCATGTTTTAGAGGTAAATTATGACACAACAATATTCTATCGATACATTATTAGCCCAAGCGGGGAATCGCAGCGATGAGCGCACTGGTGCGGTTTCAACGCCAATTTATCTTTCAACAGCTTATGGCCATCATGGGATTGGCGAAAGTACCGGATTTGATTATACACGTACGAAAAATCCAACGCGTAGTGTTTTGGAAGATACCGTAGCAAAATTAGAGAATGGTGATTGTGGTTTTGCTTTTGCTTCAGGTATGGCAGCAATTCAAGTGCTGATGAACCTATTTAAAGGCCCAGATGAATGGATTGTATCAAGTGATGTATACGGTGGGACTTATCGTTTATTGGATTTTGCCTATAAAAATAATAACAGCGTAAAACCCATTTATGTGAATACCGCTTCTTTGGCTGAAATTGAAGCGGCTATTACAGCGAATACAAAAGCAATTTTTATTGAAACCCCATCAAATCCATTAATGGAAGAGTGTGATGTAGCAGAAATTGCGAAATTAGCGGAAAAGCACAATTTATTAATGATTGTGGATAATACCTTCTTAACTCCTGTGCTATCTCGTCCATTAGATTTAGGCGCAGATATTGTGATCCACAGTGGTACAAAATATATTGCAGGTCATAATGATAGTTTAGTGGGCTTGATTATTGCAAAAGGACAAGAACTTTGTGATCGTATCGCTTATATTCAAAATGGTGCAGGTGCCGTACTTTCGCCATTTGATTCTTGGTTAACCGTGCGTGGTATGAAAACCCTTTCATTACGTATGAAACGCCATCAAGATAATGCGAAGGCAATTGCAGAATTCTTACGCCAACAGCCACAAATTGATAGCGTATTATATCCAAACAAAGGCGGTATGCTGTCTTTCCGTTTGAAAGATGAAAATTGGGTAAATACGTTCTTAAAATCAATCAAGTTGATTACCTTTGCAGAAAGTCTAGGGGGAACAGAAAGCTTTATTACCTATCCAGCAACCCAAACCCATATGGATATTCCTGAAGCAGAACGCGTCGCTCGTGGTATTACAAACACATTATTGCGTTTTTCTGTTGGTTTAGAAGATGTGGAAGACATCAAAGCCGATTTATTACAGGCCTTTGCACAACTTAAATAATTAGTTTTTATCAATCGGACTAATCTGTGCAATTCAATATGCCTTGTGCTATTATGCATAACATCAATTAACGTTAGGTGTTGATTCGTTAGCACCTTATTAAATAAGGAAACAAAAATGAGCGAAGTATTACATATTAATGATGCAGATTTTGAAACTG
Source organism: Haemophilus sp. (assembly GCA_015255025.1). GTDB lineage: Bacteria > Pseudomonadota > Gammaproteobacteria > Enterobacterales > Pasteurellaceae > Haemophilus_D. Next base: position 10,777 of record JABZOY010000027.1, on the reverse strand, counting down.
CCGTTGTGCAATCTGATATCCCAGTATTAGTGGATTTCTGGGCACCTTGGTGTGGTCCTTGCAAAATGATTGCGCCAATTTTAGATGAAATTGCACCTGAATTCGCAGGTAAAGCAAAAATCGTTAAAATCAACGTCGATGATAACCAATTAGTGGCTGGTCAATTTGGTATACGTAGTATTCCTACTTTACTACTTTTCAAAAATGGCCAACTTGTTGCAACACAAGTCGGTGCATTACCAAAAAATCAATTAGCGGCGTTTATTAATCAACACCTATAATTGAGTTATTAAACATAAAGAGCGGTCAAAAATAGTGATGTTTTTGACCGCTCTTATTTTTTCTCTCGCCAATAAGTAGCAAAACGAGGTTTCCCAGAATTAGTTAATCCTCGATATTTGTAGGTGATCGTGCTACCAATAGGCGGTGGATTTTCGCGCTCACTCAGATTAAATCCTGAACCAATTTTGAATTTTCCACGATGATTTTCACAGGTGAGTGATCCGAGTATATTCTCAAATTGTCCTTTCCCTTTGTGATGTGCTATCACTGTGCACTCTTCATCATAAGTGCTTTTTAACTTTAAAATTTGTGTACTGCGTTTTCTTTCGTAAGGCGCATTAGGATTACGTAATACAATTCCTTCACCTTTTTTCGCTTCCACTTCATGCAAATACTCGAATAAATGTGTTTTATCTCGTATCGGAATTTGCGGAATAATCTTGATATAAGGTGTAGGGTGGTCTTTCAAATAATCTTCTAAGATTTTGAGACGTTCAAAGAGATTGCCTGATGCATTAGGCACATCGAAAACATAAAGTGTTAATTTTGCCCAATTATCACCTTTAAAGGATTTTGTGATAGAAGCAATTTCTTCAAATTGATTACGTTCACTAAATATCTCACCATCAATGGCAAAAGGCGGAAATTGAGCGGTAAAATAGGTCGGTGCTGGCAAGGGCAGTCCTTGACGACTTAATAATGTTTTGCCATCCCAATAACCTCGTACCCCATCTAATTTTTCTGACATTACCCAACCTTGAACATCTTGGTTTTCATAAGTTTCTAATAGCATTAAATCACGCTCATTCGCCCAGGTTATTTGGCTGAATAGGAGGCAAACTAATAAGTAAATCGCTCTCATGATGTTTCCTTTTTAAATTTATTGAGTTTAAAAAGTGCGGTCATTTTTTACAGCGTTTTTAATTGAATCTGTGATTCGTATCGCAAAATAATGAGAAGTAAGCTGAAAAATAGAGAGATAAGAAAGAGCAGTGGATTATTTGAAATGAACGCTATACAATGCCAACGCGATTTCGAATTTTAATTTTTAAGGAGAATAAAATGTATTTTGATCAAATTAAAGCTGAGCTTGTGGAAGCACAAGACGTACTAAATAAGTTTGTTTCAGATGATAACAACATCAAACTCATTGAAAAAGCAGCTAAATTGTTAGCCGAAAGCTTTAAAAATGGCGGGAAAGTATTATCTTGCGGTAATGGTGGTTCTCACTGTGATGCTATGCATTTTGCCGAAGAACTAACCGGTCGTTATCGTGAAAATCGTCCTGGCTATCCTGCAATTGCGATTTCTGATGTAAGTCATTTAAGCTGTGTAAGTAATGACTTTGGTTATGAATATGTATTCTCTCGCTTTGTTGAGGCCGTGGGTAAAGAAGGCGACGTTTTATTTGGATTATCGACATCAGGCAATTCTAAAAATATCTTAAATGCGATCGAAGCGGCGAAAGCAAAAGGTATGAAAGTGATTGCGATGACTGGTAAAGATGGCGGTAAAATGGCAGGTTTAGCAGATGTTGAAATTCGTGTGCCACACTTCGGTTATGCAGATCGTATTCAAGAAATCCACATCAAAGTGATTCATATTTTGATGATGTTAGTTGAATTTGAGATGGCGAAAGAGGCCTAATTCGCGATAAGTGCGGTTTAAAATTCAATGATTTAAAGATCCCAAAAAGTTTTTTGGGATTTTTTTACAAAAGTACTTGCATAATTAATCATTAAAAAGTAATATTTATTCATTCTTAGAAATCAAGAGAGGATAGCAGTAAACTTAGTATGGCGATTAGTGTTAAAAATTTGAATTTCTTTTATGGTTCATCACAGGCATTGTTTGATATCAATCTTGATGCACAAGAAGGCGATACCGTGGTGTTACTTGGACCAAGTGGTGCAGGAAAAAGTACGTTAATCCGTACATTAAATTTATTAGAAGTGCCGACCTCTGGTGAATTGCATATTGCGAATAATCATTTTGATTTGTCTCAAGCGAATAATAATCCGAAAGCCATTCGTCAACTTCGTCAAGATGTCGGCATGGTATTTCAACAATACAATCTTTGGCCGCATTTAACGGTGATTGAAAACCTAATTGAAGCGCCCCAAAAAGTATTAGGCATTAGCGAAGAAGAAGCGAAAAAAGATGCATTAGAACTTTTAAAACGTTTACGTTTGGAAGAGCATGCCGATCGTTTTCCTCTTCACTTATCAGGCGGTCAGCAACAACGTGTTGCTATTGCTCGAGCATTAATGATGAAACCACAAGTGTTGCTGTTTGATGAACCAACGGCAGCACTGGATCCTGAAATTACAGCTCAAGTTGTTGATATCATTAAAGAGCTTCAACAAACAGGTATTACTCAGGTGATTGTGACCCACGAAGTGAACGTGGCACAAAAAGTGGCGACCAAGGTCGTCTATATGGAACAAGGTAAGATTATTGAAATGGGCAGTGCAGATTGCTTTGATAATCCAAAAACCGAACAATTTAAACAATATCTTTCACACTCAGAATAAGGAAACACAACATGAAAAAATTACTTTTAAGCGCAATGTTAATGGGCTCAGCTTTTGCTGCAAATGCACAAGAAATCACTTTCGCGATGGAGCCGAGCTACCCGCCATTTGAAACAACAAATGAAAAAGGTGAAATTATCGGTTTTGATGTGGATGTAGCGAATGCAATTTGTAAAGAAATCCAAGCGACTTGTCATTTCAAAAGCCAATCTTTTGATGCATTAATTCCAAGCTTGAAAGCAAAACGTTTTGATGCAGCGATTTCTGCAATGGATATTACTGAAGCGCGTGCAAAACAAGTTTCATTTTCTAATGCGTATTATGACAGCACAGCAAGTTATGTCGCTTTAAAAGGCAAAGCAGATTTAGCTTCAGCAAAAACAATTGGTGTTCAAAACGGAACAACATTCCAACAATATACCGCAGCAGAAACCAAGCAATATAATGCAAAATCTTATGCAAGCTTACAAGATGCGATCTTAGACTTAAAAAATGGTCGTATTGATATCATCTTCGGTGATACAGCCGTATTGTCTGATATGATTTCTAAAGAGCCTGAAATTCAATTTGTTGGCGAGAAAGTGACTAACAAAAAATATTTCGGTAATGGTTTAGGTATCGCGGTGAATAAATCAAGCAAAGAATTGCTAGAAAGCTTAAATAAAGGTTTAGAAACCGTGAAAGCAAATGGTGAATACCAAAAAATCTATGACAAATGGATGACAAAATAATCTATGTTTTATGATTATCTTACATTAATTGGACATGCAGCCCTAATGACCTTAGGGCTTGCTATTTGCTCGTTAATTGTTGGTTTATTGCTCAGTATTATTTTTACCGCCTTAGAAGCGAATAAATATGTCTTTATTGCAAAACCAGCTTCTGTTGTGATTGCTTTATTGCGTGGTTTACCGGAAATTTTAGTGGTTCTACTGATTTATTTTGGTTCAACCCAAGTCGTAGAAATGCTGACGGGTGAGTATATCGAATTCAGCGCCTTTGGTTGTGGTGTATTTGCATTGTCTTTGATTTTTGCCTCTTATGCTTCACAAACCTTACGTGGTGCGATCCAAGCTATTCCCAAAGGGCAGTGGGAATCAGGTGCAGCGTTAGGATTAAGCCGTCCTTATACATTCATCAATTTAATCATGCCACAAGTATGGCGACACGCTTTACCGGGCTTAAGCAATCAATGGCTCGTGTTATTAAAAGATACGGCATTGGTGTCATTAATCGGTGTAGATGATTTAATGCGTCAAGCAGGATACATCAATACGAATACTCATGAGCCTTTTACTTGGTATGGCATTGCAGCCTTGATTTATTTAGTGATTACTTTGATCAGCCAAGCGGGTATTCGCAAATTAGAATTACGTTTCACTCGATTTGAACGGGGAGTCGAATAATGTTTCAAGAGTATTTAGCAGTGATTGCTCAAGGCATTCCGACTAGCCTGTTGCTTACAGTCGTATCTTTGTTTATTGCCTTTTTCTTAGCATTGGGACTAACCTTCTTGCTTTCTATTGGCAATAAATTGGTGAAAAGTGCGGTCAATTTATTCCTTGTTTTATTTACAGGGACCCCGCTTTTAGTGCAATTTTTCTTAATTTATGCTGGCCCTGGTCAATTCCAATGGTTGGTGGACAGTCCATTATGGGGATTATTCTCCAACGCATGGTTCTGTGCAGCATTAGCTTTAGCCTTGAATAGTGCCGCTTATTCAACCCAATTATTCCATGGCGCAGTCAAAGCGATCTCTAAAGGTCAATGGGAAAGCTGTGCGGCATTAGGGTTAAGTCGTCTGCAGACGTTAAAAATCTTAATTCCTTATGCGTTAAAGCGAGCACTTCCTTCTTATACTAATGAAATTATCTTGGTATTTAAAGGTACAGCGTTGGCTTCGACGATTACGATTATGGATATCATGGGATACGCACGCCAACTTTACGGTACAGAATATGATGCATTAACTATCTACGGTATTGCAGGCGGTATTTATCTCATCATTACCGGTATTGCCACTTTATTACTCCGTCAGTTAGAAAATAAAGTGTTAGCATTTGAACGTATTGATACCGCTAAGGCATAAAGTGCGGTCAAAAATAGAAACAAATCGGGCAGTTTTAAAATTGCCCGATTTTTTATATGATTAAAGAAAATATTTCTATTTATGAGGCAATTATGTCCGAATCATCTTCCCTAAAATTCCACCTCGAACTATTACGTTTAATTCCGAAAAACTATTCCATCAGCTCATTAGAACTACGAGAAAAATTGCTTGCATTAGGTATTGAGCGCGATTTGCGCAGTATTCAGCGTGCATTGAATACATTATGTGAGCAGTTTGAAATTGATTGCAATACCAATGATAAGCCTTATAGCTATCGCTGGAAGCCTGATGCAAAAGGTTTAGATATGCCAATTTTAAACGAACAGCAATCGTTAGTGTTGATGTTGGCAAAACAATATTTAACCGGTATTTTGCCAACCAATATTATGCAATCAATGGACGGTTTTTTTAAACAAGCGGAATATAATCTGGCTTATGGGAAAAATCAGAAAAAGGAAGCCTCTGAGTGGTTGAATAAAGCCGGGATTGCTCCAACTAGCCAGCCATTATTACCCGCGAAGATTGATCCTGAAGTATTCAATAAAGTAAGTATTGCTCTTTATCATAATAAATACATTAACATGATCTATCGAAAGAATGATGGAAATATACGCGATGCTCAAGTTAAACCTCTTGCATTAGTGCAACAAGGTCCAAGTACTTATTTGGTGGTTCAATATGAGAGTGGGGCGATTAGACATCTTGCATTACATCGATTTATTTCAGTTAATGTCAGCACAATGCAATTTGAACGCCCGAAATTTAGCCTAAAAGCGCATATAGAAAGTCAAAACTTTGGTTTTAGTTCGGGTAAGAAAATTCGCCTAACTTTCCGTATTGATAAAAAAACAGGTGGTTTTTTGACAGAAACACCATTATCAACCGATCAAACAGTAAAAGATTATGGCTCTGAATATGAAATTTCCGCGACCGTGATTGAGAGCGCCATGCTGGAGTGGTGGATTGCCCATTTTGGTGAAGATTACCAAGAAATTGACCGCACTTATTTAGACAAAAATACCTAACGACATGAATTGTCGCTTCATCTTTTATCATTAAGCCATCAACATAGAGGGCATTAAAATGAAGAAAATTGTTTATATTGATATGGATAATGTGATGGTTGATTTTCCGTCGGGTATTGCAAAATTAGATGAGAAAACCAAGCAAGAGTATGAAGGTCGATATGATGAGGTTGAGGGCATTTTTAGCTTAATGGAACCCATGCCAAACGCGATTTCTGCCGTCCATAAATTGATGAAGAAATATCATATTTACGCACTTTCTACCGCTCCTTGGCATAATCCATCAGCTTGGAGCGATAAAGTAAAATGGATTCAGCGTTATTTCGGCGAAGAAAAAGGCTCGGCATTATACAAGCGGTTAATTTTATCTCACCATAAAAACCTGAACCAAGGCGATTATTTAATTGATGATCGCACTAAAAATGGGGTGGATAAATTCGAAGGCAAACACTTACATTTTGGTACTGAACAATTTGCTAACTGGAATTGCGTACTATCTTATTTGGACTGTGGCCCTTTTACGCCAAGTGATATTTTGCAAGATTGCTTGAAAAAGCCAGCCGCCCTCGTGCAAGTTGAAAATGAGGAGCAAAGTCGAATCATTGGTGCTTTTGCCGATCGCTATAAATGGCAAGTGTTTAATTTGGCATGTGTTTATGCAGATGAAACAGCAACCGAACAGAAAACGGTCTATTTAATTATCAGCCCTTATCTCAGTGATGAATTTAAAATGCGTATTGAAGCAATGAGTGCTCATATTCAAGCCGAATATGACGTGTTATTACGCTCAAAATCACAGCTAAAACAATATTTCCAACGCCTTTCAGATAAGCCATTCTTGTATATTGAAAGCTATAATTATCAACCACTTTATAAAGCAGGGAATATTTTTGGCATGATGGCGAGAGATAGACAGGTTGATGAAATTTTACGACAAAAGGAGCGTGAAAAATGACTTTGGAAAAGAAACCAATTTGCGTGGTATTAACTGGGGCAGGAATTAGTGCTGAAAGTGGCATTCCTACTTTTAGAGCGGAAGATGGCTTGTGGGCAGGACATAAAGTAGAAGAAGTTTGCACGCCTGAAGCCTTAAAGAAAAACCGAGCAAAAGTATTGGCGTTTTATAATGAACGACGTCGTAATGCTCAAGCGGCAGAGCCTAATGCAGCACACTTGGCTTTGGTTGAATTGGAAGCGTTTTATGAAGTTCATATAATCACTCAAAACGTGGATGATTTACATGAGCGAGCGGGAAGTACTAACGTACTCCATTTACATGGTGAATTGAATAAAGCTCGCAGCAGTTTTAATACTGATTACATTGTTCCATGTTTGGGTGATCAACTATTAGAGGATAAGGATAATCACGGTCATCCAATGCGTCCACATATAGTCTTTTTTGGGGAAAATGTACCCATGTTTCCTAAAGCAGAAAAGTTAGTGAAAAAGGCAGATATTGTGATTGTTATTGGCACTTCATTACAAGTTTATCCAGCTAATGGATTGGTAAATCTCGCTCCATATGGTTCACTTATCTATTTGATCGATCCTAATCCCAATACAGGATTTGTCCGTAAGAAAGTGACTGCAATCAAAGAAAAAGCGGGTGAGGGCGTACCGAAAGTGGTCGCCGAGTTATTGGATAAAATTAAAAAATCATAGAAAATCGACCGCACTTTTTACATAAATAATAAGTTTTGTATCGCTATACTACATAACTGATGAATTAACGGGAAACATATGCACCCAATAATTGAATTTTATTTAGAACAAAGAAAAAGCCAGCATAATTTATCTTTGCAAGATATGTGGGCAATGCCCAAAAGAATGATTGGTGATGCTTATTTATATATTCCTTGGCTTTTACCTGTCACTGAAAGTTCCAAATGGAATCGTTCAGTACCAGTTTTTAATGAAGAAGATCTGGCTATTTTTATTGGAGATGAAGCAATTCAAAATAAATATTTACATTCTATTGATTTTATTTTGGATTATTTCAGTTTATACCGTGAATGCAATCAAATTTTCCCTAAATCAGAATTAACGGAGCGAAAAGTTTGGCTACGGAATATTGGGCATGAAAGTAAGAAAATTTCTCGCATCATTCGTAGTTTAAATTATTGCGGCCATCCAGAACTAGCCAAAAGTTTACAACAACTGGCGATAAAACTAGGTCAAGAAAAAGGTGTAATTCAAGAAGAAACCATAGGGATTTGGACGAATCTACTTAAATAATGAGGATAGAATAATGGTAACAGATGAATTTAGAAAAATAGCGGTATCTTTTGCTGGGGGCGATGGCGGAAATCCTAAGTCTGAAGTATGGTTTTGCGGGCTAGAATGGGGAATTGGTGATGAAGCTTCTCCTGATGATTTTTATGAGAAATTTAGTTTAAGCCCGAAATTAATACCGCATTCTTGGATAGAGGATGATTTTGATGGTAGTTGGACTACTCAATATAATCGGAAAATATGTTGGTTTTTGTGGTACTACTACAATTTAGATTGGAAAAATGGAGAAAGTACGGACCATTTTGTTAGAACATACAATGTGCTTTACCCACAAGGTATTGGTTTCAAGTTAAATATGTTACCAATCAATTTTAAAAATAGAGCATCGATTAAATGGAATGAACAATTTATTAAGATGACTGGATTTGAAACATTCGATGAATATAGAGAGTGGTGCGTTCAAAATCGCGGTGCTTTTTATCGTCAACTTATAGATGAATGTAATCCTAAAGTTATTATTTGCACAGGAGTCACTGAAAAAGATAACTTCTTTAAGTTTTTTACTGGAGAAGCTTTATATGAAACTAAAGCATTGGAAGAATTTAATATCTTCTATCGCAAGTATAATGATACTTTAATTTGTGTTTGCCCATTTTTTGGTGGCCCAAGTGGTATTAATTCTTACGATAAAATGGAAGCATTAGTGGAGTCAGTAAAAGAATTATGTAAATAATTTTTTTTAAGTTTAACGTTGATAGATAAATAGCGACTTTGGTCGCTATTTATCTTTCTTAAGTATGTACATATCTTGGTAAACTACTGAGAAATCCTCGGTAGTTAAATAGTCATCAAGCTTAGCTTTATTAAAAATATTTTTAAAGTGTAGGCAGATATTATCTGAACCAGTCCTAAAAATAACCGCTTGTAATATTCACTAACGACACGCATTGTCGCTCTCCTCCCTATAATTTTTCCATAAAAGAGAGTTTTTTACCTCTTACAACACGCTTAAGCCCTTTTTATAGAAACAACACAGGAGAAAACTTATGGCAATGAAAGTCACTTTTAAACGAGATCCGCTTTTTGAGGATGTAAAAAAATTCGTGCAACAAGAAAAATTTACATCTGGTTCACGGATTCAACGCAAATTTAGTTTAGGCTTTAATCGAGCTGCGAGAATTGTAGAACAACTAGAAGAAGCAGGCGTTATTTCACCAATGAAAAATGGGCAGAGAAAAGTATTATGAAAAATGACTTAAATTATGCAGTGGAACTTATCCGCAAGGCAGACGGCATTTTAATTACTGCCGGAGCTGGAATGAGCGTGGATTCAGGTTTGCCGGATTTTAGAAGTGTCGGCGGGTTTTGGAATGCCTACCCAATGTTTAAAGGCCGTAATATCAATTTCCAAGATATTGCGACACCATTGGCTTATGAAACCCATCAAGAGTTAGCTTATTGGTTTTATGGGCATCGTTTGTCGCAATATCGTGCAACAAGCCCGCATGAGGGCTACCAAATTTTAAAACGTTGGGCAGAAAGCAAACCGCATGGTTATTTTGTTTTTACAAGCAATGTGGATGGGCATTTTCAGAAAGCGGGGTTTGAAGAGGGGCGCATTTATGAAGTGCATGGCACATTGGAGCGTTTGCAGTGTGTTCATAATTGCCGAGATTTAAGCTGGTCTGCAAAAGAATTTCAACCTGTGGTGGATAACGAAAACTTGCGCTTATTGAGTGAGCCGCCTCGTTGCCCTTATTGTCAGCGTTTAGCAAGACAAAATGTGCTTATGTTTGACGATTATTTTTACAGCAGTAATTATCAAAATTTAAAACGAAATAAGCTCGATTTATGGTTGAAAGAAGTGCAAAATCTCGTCGTCATCGAACTGGGAGCAGGAAAAGCTATTCCAACTGTACGTCGATTTTCTGAACGTACGGCGAAAGCAAAAAAGGGTGGATTTATCCGTATTAACCCACAAGATGCAGGCGTGCCGAAAATGCACTTTTTAAGTCTAGAAATGAAAGCGTTAGATGCGCTAAAAGCGATTGATAGCCTTCTAAATCCCTCTCAATAAGCGGTTGAATAATGGAAAATTTTTGCGAAATTACCTTCTGCCAACAAATTGGCAGCAACAAGCGACACAACCAAGATGCCCTTTTTAATGGCGAGGCGGTGTTTCAATATAAACTCAAAACGGCTGAAAAACGCCTTGAAAACCGACCGCACTTTATTGTGGGCGTGGCAGATGGTATTTCCAATAGCAACCGACCTGAAAAAGCGAGCAAGTTGGCAATGCAATTATTAAGCCAAATGGAAAGCATAAGTCGTCAAACGATCTACGATTTACAATCCAGTTTATCAGCAGAGTTAGCAGAGGATTATTTTGGTTCGGCGACCACGTTTGTGGCTGCCGAAATTGATCAAATAACCCGTAAAGCGAAAATTCTCAGCGTAGGAGACAGTCGTGCTTACATAATTGATGCGCAAGGTAAATGGCAACAAATCACCCAAGATCATTCTTCAGTATCCAAAACTTGTGTAGTTAAAGCATAAGATGAAACATTATTATTTCCTTTAAAATATTTCTCTTT
>JABZOY010000026.1:0-17338 GCA_015255025.1 Haemophilus sp. | reverse complement strand
ATTTTAATAAAACAAGAGAAAATATGACCGCACTTAATGTATTAATTTATCCAGATGATCACCTTAAGGTTGTTTGTGAGCCAGTTGCAGAAGTCAATGATGACATTCGCAAAATTATAGATGATATGTTTGATACGATGTACCAAGAGGAAGGCATTGGTCTTGCAGCTCCGCAGGTAGATATTTTGCAACGTATTATTACGATTGATATTGAAGGCAACAAACAAAATCAATTAGTGTTGATCAATCCAGAAATTTTGGCTTCTGAAGGTGAAACAGGTATTGAAGAGGGGTGTTTATCTATTCCTGGATTCCGTGCTTTAGTGCCTCGTAAAGAAAAAGTCACGGTAAAAGCGTTAGATCGTCATGGAAAAGAATTTACGCTTGATGCAGATGGTTTATTAGCAATCTGTATTCAACATGAGATCGATCATTTGAACGGTATTTTATTTGTAGATTATCTTTCACCGTTGAAACGTCAACGTATCAAAGAAAAATTAGTGAAATATAAAAAACAAATTGCAAAACAATAATCAAAAGTGCGGTATAAAATGACCGCACTTTTCCTATCAACGCCATAACGTAGAACATTATGAAACCATTGAATATCATCTTTGCCGGTACGCCGGATTTCGCAGCACAGCATCTTGCTGCACTCTTAAATTCACATCACAATATTATTGCTGTTTATACGCAGCCAGATAAACCGGCTGGTCGCGGTAAAAAATTGCAGGCGAGTCCTGTAAAGCAATTAGCTGAACAGCATCAAATTCCTGTTTATCAACCAAAATCCTTGCGTAAAGAAGAAGCACAAGCAGAGCTTAAAGCGTTAAATGCTGATGTAATGATTGTCGTTGCGTATGGTCTGATTTTACCTCAAGCAGTGTTGGATATGCCTCGTTTAGGTTGTTTAAATGTGCATGGCTCTCTCTTACCACGTTGGCGTGGCGCTGCACCCATTCAGCGCTCGATCTGGGCTGGCGATCAACAAACGGGTGTGACGATTATGCAAATGGATGTGGGGTTAGATACTGGTGATATGTTACATAAAGTGTATTGCGATATTGATGCACAAGAAACCTCAACCTCGCTTTACCATAAATTAGCTGAAATTGCGCCAGCTGCATTGATTGATGTTTTGGATCATTTGGAAGAAGGGAAATTCATTGCAGAAAAACAAGATGATAGCCAAAGTAACTATGCAGAAAAACTTTCCAAAGAAGAGGCTAAATTAGATTGGTCGCTATCGGCAGCCCAGCTTGAACGCAATATTCGCGCATTTAATCCTTGGCCGATTAGTTTCCTACAGTTGACCGATGAACAAGGTAATGAACAAACCTTAAAAGTTTATGCTGCTGCCGTGTTGCCACATGTGGATAAACCAGCTGGGACGATTTTAAGTGTCGATAAAAAAGGTATCCAAATTGCCACGAAAGAAGGCGTTTTAAATTTATTGCAACTTCAGCCCGCAGGCAAGAAACCTATGTCTGTGCAAGACTTCCTCAATGGTCGAGCAGATTGGTTCCAGGTTGGTAAGGTTCTAAACTAATGGTATTTCAACGAAAAAAAACGGAAAAATCGACCGCACTTTCGGTACGCGCTATTGCTGCTCAAGTGATTTTACAGGTTTTAGATCAAGGTAAGTCCTTATCAACGTTACTTCCAGAGGTGCAATCGCAAGTAAAACCACAGGATTTACCTTTATTACAGGAAATCACCTTTGGTATTTGTCGCGTATTACCTCGTTTAGAAAATATTATAAAAAAACTATTAGATAAGCCATTGAAGGGTAAAACCCGCATCGTGCACTGCTTGCTATTGGTGGGATTCTACCAATTACTTTATATGCGCGTGCCCGCTCATGCGGCGGTAGATGAAGTGGTGAACGCCACAAAATCATTGAAATCAGATAGTTTCCGTGGTTTGGTTAATGGTGTACTGCGTCGTTTCTTACGGGAGCAAGAGGATATTCTTGCTGTAGTAGATAAGCATTGGCAAACGCTTCATCCCGAATGGTTTGTGAATAAACTCAAAAAATTTTATCCAAATTGGCGTGACATTATTGATGCAAATAACCAAAAACCACCAATGTGGTTACGGGTCAATCAGCAGCAAAATAACACAAAAACTTACCGCACTTTGTTGGAAGAGCAAGAGATAGTGGCATTTGAATGTGATAATCCACATGCTTTGCGTTTAGCTCAACCGATTTCTGTCTCGAAACTACCGAATTTTGAACAAGGTGTAGTGACAGTTCAGGATCTCAATGCGCAATGGTCCGCTTTATTGCTTGAGCCACAAAATAGTGAATTAATTTTAGATGCTTGTGCAGCGCCTGGTGGGAAAACTACGCATATTTTAGAAATGGCGCCACAATCGAAAGTGATTGCGCTTGATGTCGAGGCTCATCGCTTAAAACGCGTCGAAGAAAACCTTGCTCGTTTGAATCAACAAGCGATAGTTGTTTGTGGCGATGCGACCGAGCCAGAGAAGTGGCTTGCGGAAATAGGTTTAAGTGGAGCATCTTTTGATCGTATTTTATTAGATGCACCTTGTTCGGCAACAGGCGTGATTCGTCGTCATCCAGATATTAAATGGCTACGTCAAGAAACGGATATTGCCCAATTGGTAGCCTTGCAAGGACAAATTCTAAAAGCGCTTTGGGCAAAATTGAAACCTAATGGTATTTTGCTTTATGCGACTTGCTCGGTACTTCCTGATGAGAACAGTCAGCAAATACAGCATTTTGTAGCTGAAACACCCGATGCAGAATTAATGCCATTGCCGTTTGAACAAACGGAAAATACGATTGGAATCCAATTCTTGCCACAAGAGAATGGCGGGGATGGTTTCTATTATGCAAAATTGAGAAAACGGTCAGCTTAAATGAATTTGCCTTTAATTGATGTCATCATTCCCTGCTATAACACTGAACACACGCTTGTTCGTGCAGTAGAGTCTGTGTTGCAGCAAAATAATCTTGGTCACCTTTGGCTGATTGATGATGCATCGACAGATAATACATTTGCATTAGCCTTACAGCTTGCAAAACAATATCCAGACAGAATTTCTGTCGAGCAAATGCCGAAAAATAGTGGTGTCGCAATGGCTCGAAATTGGGGCGCGATGCTCTCGGCTAAAAGTGAGGTTGATTTTGTCGCATTTTTAGATGCGGATGATGCATACGAACCTGGAGCATTAGAAGTTGCTGCGGCAACATTTCATTTTCAACCAGATACATCGGTGGTGAGATTAGCATTAAAGCCGATAAATTTAGCCCAACGTTATGCAGAACACCCTAATTTTGATCAGGCATGGCAATATATGCGCATGACCTGCGGGGGAAATATCGTTTTCAATAAAGCTTTTTTCTTAGCGTGTGGCGGATTTCCAACACATCAATTATTTCAAGAGCTCGGCGGTGAAGACGGCGCTTTAGGCATAGCAACCACTAAAACGGCCAAAGTCGCGACATTATTTGAAGATGTAGGCGTGTTGCATTTTTGTCGTGAAGGTATGCATGCGGAGCGTTTGCTCGATGGCCTGTTATTTGGTAAACAAGATCCAGCGATTACCGCAGAAAAAATGGCAGAAGCTGAACAAGTCACATCGACCATTTGTCGCCGTATTGAGGCATTAAAGTGCGGTCTAAATTCAGCTGAAATTGGTATCCGACCTTTGGTTGTGGAGAGAACAGAATGAAAATAATCATCTTAGGTGCAGGGCAAGTGGGTACAACACTTGCAGCAAATCTAGTGAGTGAAGATAACGATATCACGCTAGTCGATAATGAATCTCAACATTTGCAGAATTTGCAAGATAAGCATGATTTACGCGTGGTTAAAGGTTCCCCTTCTTCACCCAAGGTTTTGCGTGATGCAGGAGCCGCTGATGCAGATTTGATGATTGCCGTAACAGCATCAGATGAAATTAATATGATTGCTTGCCAGTTGGGATATACCCTTTTCAATACCCCAACACGTATTGCACGTATTCGTAATGCGGAATATTTGCGTGAGAAAGATAAATTATTTAATAATGAAAACGTACCCATCGATCATCTTATTTCACCAGAAAATTTAGTTACGGATGAGATTACGCGTTTAATTGCTTATCCAGGCGCGTTGCAAGTGGCACATTTTGCCAATAATCGAATTAGCATTGTGGTTGTAAAGGCCTATTACGGTGGTCCGTTAGTGGGCTATGCACTATCCGCTTTTAAAGAGCATATGCCACACATTGATTGCCGAATCATTTCGATTTTACGTAATGATAGATTAATTCGTCCGCAAGGTTCGACCATTATTGAGGCGGGCGATGAAATTACCTTTATTTGTGCGACGGAACACATTAAAGCGGTGATGAGTGAGTTGCAACGCCTTGAGAAAACCTACAAACGTATCATGATCGTTGGCAGCGGGAATATTGCCTCAGGTGTGGCAAAACAGTTAGAAGATAAGTATCAAGTAAAACTCATTGAGCGCGATGGAGAAAAAGCGAAAGTTTTAGCTGAAAGACTCTCTAAAACCCTGGTTTTCCATGGTGATGCTTCTGACCAAAATTTACTTTTTGAAGAGCATATTGAGAGCGTTGATGTCTTTTTATCTCTAAGTGCGGATGATGAAGCCAATATTATGTCGGCGTTACTGGCAAAACGCCTAGGGGCTAAAAAAGCCATGGTGCTTATTCAACGTATGGCATATATCAATTTGATTCAAGGCGGAACCATTGATATTGCGGTTTCACCACAACAAGCAACAATCTCAGCGTTATTAGGACATGTGCGTAAAGGGGATATCAAAAATGTGGCCTCTTTGCGTCATGGTACCGCGGAAGCCATTGAACTTGTTGTACATGGCGATGCGACAACATCCAATGTGGTTGGAAGACAAATTGGCGATATCAAGCTGCCTGTAGGGGCGATGATTGCGGCAATTTTACGTAAAAATGAAGTAATCATTGCTCGTCGTCAGGTTGCTATTGAAGAAGGGGATAATGTGATTGTTTATATTAATGACAAGAAATCCGTGTCAGAAATTGAAAAATTATTCCAACCAAGTGCATTTTTTATTTAAATAACAGTTTACTTTTTAATCTGAAAACCTATAATACGCACTCTTTTAATTTTTTAAACCAACACAAAAGGAAATTTTATGAGCTTTCTTAAAGAATTCCGCGAATTCGCAATGCGCGGCAACGTAGTAGATATGGCAGTCGGTGTGATCATCGGTGGTGCTTTTGGTAAAATCGTAAGTTCACTTGTCGGTGACGTAGTAATGCCTGTATTAGGTATTTTAACTGGTGGCGTGGATTTCAAAGATTTGAAAATCACGTTAGCTCAAGCTGTAGGTGAAACCCCAGCAGTAACCTTAAACTACGGTGTATTTATTCAAAACGTCTTTGATTTCATCATTATTGCATTTGCAATCTTCATGATGATCAAAGGTATCAATAAAGTGAAAAAACCAGTAGAAGAAGTAAAAGGTCCTTCACAAGAAGAATTACTTACTGAAATTCGCGATTTATTAAAAAAACAATAAGAATTTAATACAAATAAAAAAGGTTGGTATTTTACCAACCTTTTCTTTTACCTAAAATTTAAGCTTTTAATAATAATGAGACAGCCTCGCAAGCAATGCCTTCACTTCGGCCTGTAAAGCCAAGTTTTTCTGTTGTGGTTGCTTTCACGTTGACTTGCTCAATACCACAATGTAAATCTTCTGCAATCTTCGCTCGCATTGCATCGATATGAGGACGCATTTTAGGGGCTTGAGCAATAATGGTTACATCCACATTACCGACCTTATAGCCTTTTGCTTGTACTTGGCGGAATGCTTCTCGTAATAAAACACGGCTATCTGCATTTTTATATTGCATATCGGTATCAGGGAAGAGCTTACCAATATCACCTAATGCTGCTGCACCTAATAAAGCATCTGTTAAGGCATGTAAGGCGACATCACCATCAGAATGGGCAATAAACCCAGTGTGGTAAGGCACTTCAACGCCACCAATAATTAAAGGGCGGTCTTCACCAAAGGCATGAACATCAAACCCATGTCCAATTCGTATCATAGTGTTTTCCTTGTTAAATAAAATTCGGCTAAAGCTAAATCTTCTGGACGCGTGACTTTAATATTATCACTTCGTCCTGCGACTAAGTGCGGTTGAAATCCGGCAAGTTCCATCGCAGAGGCTTCATCTGTAATATTAGCGCCTTGAGAAAGCCCCTGTTTAAGTGCATTTCTTAATAAATCGCAACGGAAAAATTGAGGCGTCTGAGCAAGCCAAAGTTCTGAGCGATCTTCTGTTTTAATAATATTTTGTTGTTTATTCGCGCGTTTAATCGTATCGACCGCTGGAATAGCTAAAATAGCACCTTGCTCATCATCGATTTGGAGCAATTTATCTAAATCTTGATGGGTTAAACAAGGTCTAGCCGCATCATGCACCAATACCCAAGCTTGGTCATTTTTGATTGCGTTGAGTCCATTTAGAACTGATTCAGCGCGTGTTTCTCCCCCTTCAACGAGGGTGATGTTTTGATGTGGGAATAAGGTAATTTCAGAAAGATAGGGATCATTTTTTCCCACCGCAAGGATAACGTGATTGATTGCAGGGTGGGATAGAATGACTGAGAGCGTATGTTCCAGAATCGTCTTGTCTAGGATTTTCAGATATTGCTTCGGTTTGTTTGCTTGCATACGGCTTCCAACACCCGCAGCAGGAATGACGGCAATAATTTCGCGGATCATTATTTATGCTCTTTGACGATGTGATAGAACACTTCGTTTGGTTTGACCATATCATGGCTCATGCGTGCACGCTCTTCAATAGATTCAAAACCTTTTGTTAATCCTTGAATTTCGGCGGAAATCATTTGATTTCTTTGTGAGAGCTTTTCATTTTCAGCTTTATTCTCTTTGATTTGAGCAGCCACATCTTTGTAGTCAAAATAGCCGTTTTTACCAAACCAAAGATCGTACTGAAATAGCACGAGAATACCCACTAAAATTCCAATGAAAAGACGCATAAATTACCTATTATTTCTGAAAACTTGAGATAGTTTACCGTGAAATACAGCGAAATGCGATGAAAAAGTGCGGTTAAAAATAAGATGATTTTTGAAATGATTTCATTGTGCTTGTTGGATAACTCAAAAATAAAAATGTGATCTATCTCACAAATTAGTTATAAAGTTTGATAAACCCATAGTCACTGCCCAAATAGGCTTGTTATACTTTTGCCTGTCATTATGACTTTTTAACAGAAGGAACAATCAATGAATACAACATTAAAACTTACCGCTATTGCAGCGATGTCAGCATTTATTTTAACTGGTTGTGCGACTCAAGATAAGAGCGCAGAAGCGGATGCACAGCTTCAACAACAAGCGGTATTAGGTCTTAACTGGATTCAACAATCAGGTGAATACCAAGCCCTTTCTTACCAAGCATACAATGCGGCAAAAGTGGCATTTGATCACGCTAAAGTGAAAAAAGGTAAGAAAAAAGCCGTTGTGGTGGATTTAGATGAAACCATGTTAGATAACAGCCCTTATGCAGGTTGGCAAGTTCAAAACAATAAACCATTTGATGGCAAAGACTGGACTCGTTGGGTAGAAGCTCGTCAATCAGGTGTTGTACCAGGTGCAGTAGAATTCAATAACTATGTAAATACCCACGGTGGTAAAATGTTCTATGTGTCTAATCGTAAAGAAAGCAATGAAAAAGCAGGTACGATTGATGACATGAAACGTTTAGGTTTTAATGGTGTTGAAGATTCAGCGTTTTACTTGAAAAAAGATAAATCACCAAAAGCAGCACGTTTTGAAGAAATTGAAAAACAAGGTTATGAAATCGTCGTTTATGTGGGTGATAACCTCGATGACTTCGGTGATGCGATCTACGGTAAACAAAATGCAGAACGTCGTGATTTCGTTGCACAAAACAAAGCGAAATTTGGTAAAACATTCATCGTTTTACCTAACCCGAACTACGGCGGTTTTGAAGGTGGTTTAGCGAAAGATTACTTCAAAGGTGATTCAAGCAGCAAAGTGAAAGCACGTTTAGATGCGATTAAAGCTTGGGATGGTAAATAATTCCCTGTTTTAGATAAAACAACACCCGCAGAGATGCGGGTGTTTTGTTTTGGTCGAAAAGTGCGGTCTATTTTCGCATCATTTTTTCTTTATGCGCTGCGAAGTCACCACCTTTAGCAAGCATGCGAAGCTGTAAGATAACGCGTTCTTTTAACAAATCTTGTTCAGCTTTGGTCATATCTAATGCATTGGAGCCCGCCGTGAATACGATGGTTACCATGCCTTCTGCTTGTACATAAGAGACATATTGAGAGTAGTGATTTTTCTTCGCAATGTATTCAGCTAATTCATCGACAAAGTGTTTGATTTCACGAGCTGCTGCAGTACGGAACGCTTGAGAGGTTCCCGAACTTTCACGTAAAAGCAAACGGAACACGTTGGTGCTGTGAGTGATAAATTCAAAAAAGGTTTCAACAGAAACACGGATGACACTGCCGCCGGCATCAATGCGTTTACGCGCTTGGCGCATTAATTGGCGAAGCGTTAAGCCGGCTTCATCCACCATTTCTAATCCGAGCTCATCCATATCGCTAAAATGGCGATAGAAAGAAGTTGGTGCAATGCCTGCTTCACGCGCAACTTCACGTAAACTTAAATTAGAAAAGCTTTTTTCTGCACTCAACTGATTGAACGCTGCGTCAATTAAGGCTCGACGGGTTTTTTCTTTTTGAATTGCTCGAACGCCTGCCATTTGGTTTTCCTCAGTCTATGATGAATTATTTTTTATTCGCTAAAATTGATTTAACTTGTTCACTGATCGCATTTGCAACGCGTTCATAACGATTACGTAATGGTGATCCTGGACGGTAAACAAGCGCAATAGTACGAGCGGGTTCTGGTGAATGGCAAGGAATATATTTTACGCCTTTACGCGTGCCTTCATTTAATACAGCAAGTTCTGGCATAAAGGTAATACCTGCATTGGCTGCCACCATATTACGTAAGGTTTCCAGACTCGTTGCTTGGAAGTGAGAGTCTTCTTTCGCACCTGCTGTAAAACAATAATCCAGTGCTTGATTACGTAAGCAGTGCCCATCATCTAACATGAGCATTTCTTGACCTTTTAGGGTGTTCATGGCAATTTTGCTTTCTGAAGCCCATGGATGTTCTTCTGAAACAGCAAGTAACATTTTTTCATCAAAAATGGGTACTTCGATAAAGGCTTCAGTTTCGGGGACACGAGCCACAATCGCACAATCTAAGCGACCTGTTTCTAATTGTTCTAATAATTGATGTGTTTGAGCTTCGTAAAGAAATACTTCTAAATCTGGGAAAGTTTCTTTTAATGTTGGTACAATGTAAGGAAGTAGATAAGGTCCAACAGTAGGGATGAGTCCGATGTGTAATGGACCGGTCATTTCTTTACCTTGATTGCTAGCCATTTCTTTAAGTAATTTTACTTCACGTAATACAGTACGAGCTTGCTCAACAAGCAACATACCTGATTGCGTAAAGAGCACTTTACGGCTAGTACGTTCAAGTAAAATAATGCCTAACTCATCTTCGAGTTTGCGGATTTGACCACTTAAAGTTGGTTGGCTAACATTGCAAGAATCCGCAGCACGACGGAAATGTTTGAATTCAGAAAGGGCAACTAAGTATTCTAAATCACGAATATTCATAGGGTTCTCACTTTATAGAATATGTCAATTAAATGGATAGAATTAATTGATTGTAACTATATCACAAAACTTTCTATAATGCCTATCAAGTTTTTAAGGCAAATTCATTTAACTAACAGAGGAGACACATTATGTCTAATATGGAAGGAAAAAAAGTCCCACAAGTTACATTTCGTACTCGTCAAGGTGATCAATGGGTTGATGTGACTACATCTGAATTATTTGATAACAAAACAGTAGTAGTTTTCTCATTACCAGGTGCGTTCACACCAACTTGTTCATCTTCTCACTTACCACGTTATAACGAACTTGCGCCAGTGTTCAAACAACATGGCGTAGATGACATTTTAGTTGTGTCTGTAAACGATACTTTCGTTATGAATGCTTGGAAAGAAGCAGAAGAAGCACACAATGTAAAATTCATTCCAGATGGCAACGGTACTTTCACTGAAGGTATGGGTATGTTAGTCGGAAAAGATGATTTAGGTTTTGGTAAACGTTCTTGGCGTTATTCTATGCTCGTGAAAAATGGCGTAGTGGAAAAAATGTTTATTGAACCAAATGAACCAGGCGATCCATTTAAAGTATCAGATGCAGATACCATGTTGAAATACATTGCACCAAATTACCAAGTGCAAGAATCAATCTCAATCTTCACTAAACCTGGTTGCCCATATTGTGCGAAAGCAAAACAACTTTTACGCGATAAAGGTTTAAGCTTTGAAGAAATCGTATTAGGTCACGATGCAACAATCGTGAGTGTACGTGCAGTTTCTGGTCGCTCAACTGTGCCACAAGTATTCATTGGTGGTAAACACATCGGTGGTAGCGACGATTTAGAAAAATACTTTGCATAATTGATTGCAGGTAGGAATTTTTTATATTTTTGATTGTTAGGAACATAATGTAAAAGGGAGCGAAAGCTCCCTTTTTTGTTTTTTATCATAAGGATATAAGTTTTATATGATATTAGTAGAAGGAAATTATCATAGAATCTTTAAAAGTGCAGTTATATTGAGCGATATTTTTTATTCAGTTGTATAACTATATAGTTGAGCAAACGGCATGCCAAAATCATATTTATTAGGTGTTTAGCAGAAAGGATTAGCCTTTGACTAGAATACTACTTGTACTACTTAGATTTCATTCATATCCAAATTCTGAAAGCGTTGATGATTTTTATGACTTGATCCCCTACAATACAAGTTAAACAATCAGGAGTAGAGAATTATGGCGACGATAAAAGATATAGCGAAAGAAGCTGGAGTGTCGTTAGGTACTGTTTCCAATGTGCTAAACAAAAAGCATAACGTCAGTTTGGAAAAAATTAATTTGGTAAACGATGCAATAAAAAAACTGAGTTATCAGAAAAATATTCAAGCTAGTTTTTTAAAGTCTGGCGGAAGTAATCAGATTGCAGTTATATTTCCTTCTATCTCATCACCTGAATATTATTTACTTTATGAATCTTTAGAAGGGTATTTTTCTCAGAAGGGTTATCAATTAAATCTTTATTTAACTGATAATAATCCAAGTAAAGAGCGTTTGTTTCTCGAGAAAATTTCAGGTGAGAATACTACATTTGTGATTGTTGTATCTTGTTTACCTGATGCAAATGAATATAAGCAATATTTTGATATTGAATTAGTTAAAATTATCTTTCTTTATAGAGAGATAAGAAATGCTAAATATTATCTTGGGCTTGATTATGAATCTATTCTAACTAATGTTGTTAAGGAAGCTAAAGGAAATGGAGATAAGCGAATTGGTATTGTTTCAAATCAAAAGTATAAAATAAAAGAAGCTGTTGAATTAGTTTATTGTTTTTTTAAACATCCATTTGAAGTTGTGAAATTTATTGAGGATGAGCATCTTTCTTCAATTGTTACGCTAAATATTTTGCATGCTGAAGAGATTTATAATGCATTTTACTTTTGTAATCAATCCCCTCCAAAAATTTATACGATTAATCATCAATTTAGTCATGATGAGAGGTTCATTTCCTATTATATTAGTTATGATTTTATTGTTAGGAACATTATTCATATTATAGAAGGTGAATGCCTTGAGTTATTTTATCAAGATAAGGGGTTTTTATTTAAAAAATCAGATATATTGCATAGTTCATTGCGTATTTTAGCAATATCGAGCCCTTCTATTGAGGCGTTAAAGAAAATACTCCCACATTTTAAACGGCAAACAGGCATTCAAGTACAGATTGATACAGTACCTTTTGTCAGTATTTCCGAAGTTTTGACGAATCCAAAACAAGCTAAACAATATGATATTGTGCGTCTTGATATGGAGCGTTTACCGCTATTGGCCAGTTATCTTCAACCATTTAATTTTATTCAGCAAGAAGAACTAGCTTCTCACTATTCTAATAATTTGATTAAACGATTTTGTTTGGTTAATGACCAGCTCTATGCAATTCCATTTGATCCGAGTATTCAGGTTCTATTTTATCATAAAGCCATTTTTGACGATATGATTACGCAGCGGCTTTTTTATGAACAATATAAGACTGATTTAATGCCTCCAAGAACATTCGAGGAGTTTAATCGTATTGCACGTTTTTTTGACCATAATCTTATGCTTAAGTCACCTATTCGTTATGGAACAGCATTAATTGATAATCCTGAGATTCTAGCACTTGAATTTTTAGTTCGTTATTACTCGTTAGCAAACAAGCCAATTCTTGCACAGGATGTATCGGCATTTAGTAGAGAAATTGCATTTCGTGTCTTAGAAAATTTAGCAGAGTTAAAAGATAATGCGGTATTGTTACACGGCAGTTGGTGGGATAAGGCAGTAGAATGTTTTGAGAAAAAAGAAACAGCAATGTTAATGATTTATTCCAATCATTATTCTCATTTATCTCACAATATGCCGAGTTCAATTGGTTGTGCACCAGTGCCTGGAAATATGCCTCTTATTGGTGGAGGAAGTTTAGCAATAGTGAAAGGATGTGAAAAATACGAAGAAGTGCGGTTGTTTTTTGAATGGTTTTTAAATGATGAAATACATGAACGTTATGTTCGTCTTGGTGGTGTTTCGGCAAGGAAAAATGTATTAATGAATCAAGCATTGATTAGACAGTCTCCTTGGATTTCTCTAATTGAGAAAATAAATTTTAATGGTGTTCGTGAAAATGTGGATGCAAAAGGTCATGCTATTGATTTGGTGAAAATTGAAAAGCAAATCGGATTAATCCTTTTTGCTTTTCTTAATAATCAATTTAATACAGATGTTGCAGTTGAAAAAATAGCGAATATTTTTCGTAATATCTAACTTTATAGATATTCTTTATAATGTTTAGTATCGCTTACAGAATTCAAGCGTTCAGCAGCTTGTTCAGGCGTTAGATCACGTTGATTTTCCGCCAGCATTTCGTAGCCTACCATAAACTTACGAATGGTTGCTGAACGTAAAAGTGGGGGATAGAAGTGAGCGTGTAACTGCCAATGAGAATTATCCTTACTATTAAATGGGGCGAAGTGGAAACCCATAGAATAAGAAAAACTTATTTTGAATAAATTATCGTAACGAGTTGTGAGTTTTTTTAATACAAGAGCTAAATCTTCACGTTCTGTCTGGTTTAATTCTTCAATCGATTTAAATTGTTTCGATTTTGGAAGTAATAAGGTTTCAAAGGGCCAGGTTGCCCAATAAGGGACTACGGCTACCCAATCCTCAGTTTCAGCTACGATGCGTTCACTTTTTTCTAATTCACGTTTTACATAATCAAGTAATAATTGTGTTCCATATTTTTGATAGTATTCTGCTTGGTATTTATCTTCAATTATTATTTCATTTGGTAAGAAATTACTTGCCCAAATTTGACCATGAGGGTGTGGATTTGAACATCCCATTATTGCACCTTTATTCTCAAAAATTTGAACCCATTGATAACGTTGTTTTAGTTCATAAACCTGTTCTTGCCATACTCGGATAATCAGTTCGATTTCAGGTATGGTAAGTTGTGGCAGTGTTTTACTGTGATCAGGTGAAAAGCAAATCACTCTACTTTCACCTTGCGTAGTCGAAATTTTGAATAGAGGGTCATCATTTTTTTCATGGGAGGGGGTATCACTAAGTAAAGCAGAAAAGTCATTTTTGAACACAAAAGGTTTGGTATATATTGGGTTCAATTCGCCAGTGATACGTTTATTACCAGGACAGAGATAGCATTCAGGATCATAGCTTGGTTTATTATCATCAATGACTTCTTCCTGTTGCCCTTGCCATGGTCGTTTGGCACGATGGGGTGAGACTAAAACCCATTGATTTTTTAAAGGATTAAATCGACGGTGTGGATGTTCAGTTAAAATAAATGTACTCATAATATATTCTCTTTTATAAATAATTAATCTGAATAGTTTTTGAATTAAGCATAATTCATTTCAATATCACGAATATCATGGAGATTTTTAAGATATTGATAAATTTCTAAATAAGAATTTCTATCAGCAAGGTTTGCTGAGATTGATAATATAGTACAATTTTGCGATTGCTCTTTAATGTTAATGCTATCAATATCACATTGGTGATTTTCTAGGTCATTAATTACGCGTTCTATATTATTGTTTAATACTTTTAAAATAATGGTTGCTCGATTATTCGTCTGCTTTTTAGGTACAATAAGTTTTAAATAATGGCTGTATTTTAATGTGAGTAAAATTACTAAAGCTACTGCAATGGCATCACCATAGAATCCTGCACCAATGGTTATGCCAATGCCTGCGGAGCTCCAAATCATTGCCGCAGTAGTAATACCTGAAACAACATCATCGCTTTTGTGTAATATAACACCTGAGCCAATGAAACCAATACCACTAATCACTTGAGCAGCAAGCCGCATTGGGTCTGTACGGATATTGTTAGAAAGAGAGGCGTAATATTCGGCCGAATGAATGGATACAGTAGTTAGAATGCAAGTGGTAACTGCAATAATAATACAAGTTTTAATTCCCACTGGTTTTCGCTTACTTTCTCGCTCAAATCCAATCATTCCTCCTAATAATGCAGCAAATAATAATTTTATCCAGGCAGATAGATGATAAATATCGGATAAATTTTGTTGTAAAAAGTCTAAAGAAAGCCACATAACTTTTCCTAAAAGGGTGCAAAGTTGCACCCTATCATTTTATTATTTTTTAAATTCTTCTGTATCTTTAAAGAAGATCCAGAATAAAATTCCAACAATTAAGGCGACAACGGCAGGGTATAACCAGAATTCAGACCATTGTGGGGCTGCAAGTGGCATGCTTTTTTCGGTGACAACATGATTATTAATTGCCCCGATAACAGAGGATGCCATAAATACACCAAATCCATTAGAGACTATAAAACGTAACCCCTGTGCTTGGGCTTTAATGCTTTCATGGGCTTTAGAATTCACATATACATCGCCTGCAGTAAAGAAGAAGTCCCAGCAAACTCCTTGTAATAATAAGCCAATAAGAATATATGTGAAATAATCATCAGAAGTAGCAGCATGAGAGAAAATAAACATTCGGATAACCCATCCGATAATACCTAGCATGATTACTACTTTAAAACCAAATTTTTTCAGCATGCTGACTAGTAAGACCATAAATAGAACTTCTGCACCTACAGCAATTTGCATCATATTAGCTGAGTTCATATCCAAAACTTTTAAATAGACTGGAATATAGGCACTATAAGCTGTTTTGGTAATCATGAGAACAAATGTTGCCAACATAAAGATTGTAAAATAGCGATCTTTAAAGAGAGACAGAGCATCTAAGCAGAAAATAGTACGAAGATCTAATTTTGAACCTTTAGCTGTTGGTGGTGTGTTTGGTAATGTAAGGCAATATAGTCCGCAAATAATTGCTGAAATTGCAGCTACTTTAAAGACAATCACATTATCAAAAATCTTGTAATAACCCATAATGAGGCCAATTACAATAAAACCGATATTGCCGAATACTCGGATATATGGGAACAGTTTTTGTTCTGAAATATGGTGAAAGGCAATGCTATTGGAGAGTGCTGTGGTTGGATAGTATAGCAAACCAACAATGAAAATAATGAATAAAAATGCTGTGACATTACCTTCTAAAATATAAGTAGGTAGTAGCAACATAACTAAGCCATTTAAGATGTGTAAAATTGAAATTACTTTTTGTGAAGCAAAGAAGCGATCGGCAATCATACCAATAAATAATGGCGAAATAATTGTTGCGAGTCCCAGTAAAGAATAAGTTGTTCCAATACTTTCTTTCATATTGTAGGTAGCAAGTACAGCTCCGATAGTCATATTCCAAGCACCTTGCACAAAATATTGCATAAACATCATCACGAAAAGACGGGGAATTTTAAACATGATCCGTTCTCCTAATTTAAATATTTTTAATTAATCCATCATAGGCGACTTCAATTTGGTGAGGTTTAAAAATTTCTACCAAACTTTGATAATCAAACCCGCAACTATGAGAATGATGAGATGTTAGAATTTGTGTTTGTTGTGATAAATTATTGTTCTCCTTGAATTTTTGTTTCATATTGATTACGGTTTCAATACTCATATGATTATTGGTTTTGTCATTTTGACGATAGCCATATGTACACTCCAATACGATTAAATCGATTTTTTTATTTTCTAACCAGTTCCATGTTAAATCTCCATAATAGCCAGAGTCATGTCCGTATAGCAGTGTTTTGCCATTTTTCTCAATAAAATAGATATAGCACATTTCCCATTTTTCATGATTAGCGATAAGTGGAGTAATTTTTGCACCGCTGCTAGTAGTAATGGTGACAAATGGAATAAGAATAGAAAGATTAAAACGATCTGGAGTCAGATCAACAATGCCATTTAAACAGCCGTTAATTGCTTTATCGCTACCGTATATGTACATAGGATGTTCAACATTGAATGCAAAATTTCTTACACGATTATGTAGTTCTCCTACATTAAAATGATCAGGATGAGTATGAGTGATGAGTAAATCTTTAATTTTTGTTACATCAATATGATTTACATTGGCTTGATGAAAAAATTCAGGAGAAATATCGATTTGAATTTCATCATCAATAATTGCAGAAGAACGAGTTCTTACATCACGTCCTCCTGTTTTCCTAACTTGTTCGCATAACTCACATTTACAATAAGGGTTTGGAATGCCTTCTGAGGCACCAGTACCAAGAAAGTGTAGTTTCATTGCAGGTCTCCTATTTTGAAACGTATTAATATTTCAGGTTAATTATTGATCTTTTTATTGAAACGTTTCAAACTAAGAATGTTTGTTTTGTGATAGCTGTCACAAAATATTTTTATCTTCTGTTAGTGTAATAAAATGTGATTGGTTTAATTTATACTAAAAGATGATTTATTGATGATATCTGGAAGGGGTTATGGCGGTTAAGTGTAGTTAAAATCTACAGGGTTTTTAAGTTATATTTTTGATTATTAGGAACATAATGTAAAAGGGAGCGAAAGCTCCCTTTTTTGTTGTCTATTGTCTTGTTATGTTCTTAAGTGTTAAAACCAATGTAGCAAACTGAGATTAAAACGACTAAAAACGCCGCCTTCACTTGGTTTTTCTTGCGTTTCAGTATTGATATCTGAACGTAATTCGTCTTTAAC
>JABZOY010000025.1:10082-17769 GCA_015255025.1 Haemophilus sp. | reverse complement strand
GTAGTTGAAGGTAGCAAACGTCGTTTGCAAGCATTCGAAGGCGTGGTTATTGCAATTCGTAACCGTGGCTTGCACTCAGCATTTACTTTACGTAAAGTGTCTAACGGTGTAGGTGTTGAGCGTGTATTCCAAACTCACTCACCAGTTGTAGATTCAATCACTGTTAAACGTAAAGGTGCAGTACGTAAAGCTAAACTTTACTACTTACGTGAACGTTCAGGTAAATCAGCTCGTATTAAAGAGCGTTTGGGCGAATAATTCGCAAAATAAAAAAGGCTTGGTTTTCCAAGCCTTTTTTGTTTTTAAGTGCGGTCAACATTAAGACCGCTTCATAATTTCAAAAAACTCATCATTGGTTTTCGCCACCATAAGTTTGTCGATGAGGAATTCCATCGCTTCCACTTCACCCATTGGGTTAAGGATTTTGCGAAGAATCCACATTTTTTGTAATTCATCTGGTGTGGTAAGTAAGTCTTCTTTACGAGTACCAGAACGGTTGAAGTCAATCGCTGGGAATACACGTTTTTCTGCAATTTTGCGAGAAAGATGTAATTCCATGTTACCGGTACCTTTAAATTCTTCAAAGATAACCTCATCCATTTTTGAGCCGGTATCTACAAGTGCAGTTGCAATAATGGTTAAACTACCGCCTTCTTCTACGTTACGTGCAGCACCAAAGAAACGTTTTGGTCGATGTAAAGCATTTGCATCCACACCACCAGAAAGAATTTTACCAGACGCAGGTGTAACGGTATTGTAAGCACGTGCCAAACGCGTGATAGAGTCGAGTAAAATCACCACGTCTTTTTTGTGCTCAACAGAACGTTTTGCTTTCTCGATAACCATTTCAGCCACTTGAACGTGACGAGCAGCGGGTTCATCAAAGGTAGAGGCAATCACTTCACCTTTTACCGAACGTTGCATTTCCGTTACTTCTTCTGGACGCTCATCGATTAAAAGTACAATAAGTTCACATTCTGGGTAGTTGTGCGTGATGCTTTGTGCAATATTTTGTAGCAACATGGTTTTACCGGCTTTTGGCGGTGCAACGATAAGACCACGCTGACCTTTACCAATCGGAGAGGCTAAATCCAAAATACGCGCGGTTAAGTCTTCGGTTGAACCATTACCACGTTCCATTCTTAAACGAGAATTTGCGTGTAATGGGGTTAAGTTTTCGAAAAGAATTTTGCTACGAGAGACTTCAGGCTTGTCATCGTTGACTTGGTCGACTTTTAAAAGTGCAAAATAGCGTTCGCCTTCTTTTGGTGGACGGATTTTACCTTCAATTTTATCACCAGTTTGAAGATTGAAGCGACGAATTTGACTTGGAGAAACGTAGATGTCATCAGGACCAGCAAGGTAGGAACTGTCTGCAGAGCGTAAGAAACCGAAACCATCGGGTAAAATCTCTAACACGCCGCCACCAAAAATATCTTCACCGCTTTTTGCGTGCTGTTTCAAAATAGCAAAAACAATATCTTGTTTACGTAAACGGGCAAGATTTTCCAAACCCATTTGTTCTTCGCCAAGTTTCACAAGATCAGAAACAGGCGTGTTTTTAAGTTCTGTAAGATGCATAATTAATAATGTTGGAATTAATAAGAGTTGATAATACTGAATTGTTTGAATGGTGGGCAATGCCCTTAAGAATGGTGCGTAAATTACCACTAAAATGCAGTACTGTCTAGTTTTTGTTAGAAAAAACAGGGTAAAATAGCGGACGATATAGAGATTATTATTGCATATTGATTAATTATGCGTAATAATTGAATAATAAATCATTTTTATAATCGAGATAAGGATAACTTATGGCTCTCTGGGGTGGTCGTTTTACACAAGCGGCAGACAAACGTTTTAAAGATTTTAATGATAGCCTGCGTTTTGATTATCGCTTGGCAGAGCAAGATATTGAAGGCTCAATTGGTTGGTCTAAAGCTTTAGTGAATGTTGGTGTTTTAAGTGCTGAAGAGCAACAACAGCTAGAAGTTGCCTTAAATGAATTATTAATCGAAGTGCGGTCAAATCCACAAGCGATTTTACAAGATGATGCGGAAGATATTCATAGCTGGGTAGAAAGTAAACTTATCGATAAAGTGGGTAATTTAGGCAAAAAATTACACACGGGTCGTAGCCGTAATGACCAAGTTGCACTTGATATTAAAATGTGGTGCAAACAGCGTGTAGTCGAGTTGCAAGAGTCAGTTCGTAATCTTCAACGTCACTTAGTACAAACTGCTGAAAATACGCAAGATGCGGTGATGCCGGGTTATACCCATTTACAACGTGCACAACCAATCACTTTTGCTCATTGGTGCATGGCTTATGTGGAAATGTTTGAGCGTGATTATTCACGTCTCGCCGATGCTTATAAACGCATGAATAGCTGCCCATTAGGCAGTGGCGCACTAGCGGGGACAGCCTATGCAGTCGATCGTGAACAATTAGCATCAGATTTAGGTTTTGCTTTTGCGACGCGTAATAGTTTGGATAGCGTCTCTGATCGTGACCATATTGTGGAATTGCTTTCAACGGCTTCTTTAAGTATGGCGCACCTTTCTCGTTTCGCAGAAGATATGATTATTTTCAACAGTGGTGAAGCGAATTTTGTGGAGTTGTCAGATCGTGTGACTTCAGGTTCGTCTTTAATGCCACAAAAGAAAAATCCAGATGCTTGTGAATTGATTCGTGGTAAAGCTGGCCGTGTCATGGGCGCATTAACCGGTATGTTGATGACCTTAAAAGGTTTACCGTTAGCGTATAACAAAGATATGCAAGAAGACAAAGAAGGGATCTTTGATGCGCTAGATACCTGGCAAGATTGCGTAGATATGGCGACTTTTGTACTAGATGAATTAAAAGTGAATACCGACCGTACACGCGAAGCTGCCTTAAAAGGTTATTCAAATGCAACAGAGCTAGCGGATTACCTTGTGGCAAAAGGCGTGCCATTCCGTGATTCTCACCATATTGTCGGTGAAACCGTGGTTTATGCCATTGAAAAAGGTAAAGCGTTGGAAGACTTAACCATTCCAGAATTCCGTCAATTCAGTGATGTGGTAGGGGATGATGTATATGACATTCTTTCATTACAATCTTGTTTAGATAAACGTTGTGCGAAAGGTGGGGTTTCACCACTTCGAGTGGCAGAAGCGATTGCAGAAGCAAAAGCGAGATTAGCTTAATTAGCGTAAATAAAAGAGTGGTCAAAAAATGTTGTGTTTTTTGACCGCTCTTTCGTTTTTTTAATCTCTGAAGTTATTAAATTGGAATGGTTGGTCTAATTCAGCCCCTTTCACCAATTGAATAACAGCTTGTAAATCATCACGGGATTTACCGGTTACGCGTACTTGTTCACCTTGAATTTGAGTTTGAACTTTGATTTTTGAATCTTTCACTAATTTAGTGATTTTTTTCGCCATATCAGGTTCAATCCCTTGCTTTAATTTGATTTCTTTGGTGTAAAGTTTACCGTGATGTTCACTTTCTGTTGGAATATCCAATGAGCTATGCTCAATGCCACGTTTTACAAACGCACCAATTAAGATTTCAATTAATTGCTCTAATTGGAAATCAGATTCGGTGGTCACTTTCACGGTTTCGCTTTTTTCATTTAATTCAATGACGGCTTCCACGCCACGGAAATCATAACGTGTACTTAATACGCGGTTTGCATTTTCAACCGCATTACGCACTTCGTGCATAGTAATTTCAGATACGATGTCAAAAGATGGCATAAATTTTCTCCCAAAATGAATTAAATTCGATCATTTGCACTTAAAAGACATAAAAGTGCGGTTAAGTCAGCAAAGTTTACCACAATTTGCGCTTGTTGTTGCACCTTCGGTTTGGCATGGAATGCCACGCCTAATCCGGCGACATTCATCATCGCCAAATCATTGGCGCCATCACCAATGGCGAGGGTGTTTTTGCGTGAAATACTGTATTCCTCAGCGAGTTTTTGCAAGGTATTCGCTTTGTATTGTGCATCGACCACGCTACCTTTTACATTGCCAGTCAGCGTGCCATCAATAATTTCAAATTGATTAGACGCCGCAAAATCGAGGTTTAATAAACTTTTTAAGTAATCGGCGAAATAGGTAAAACCACCAGAAGCAATGGCGGTTTTCCAACCATGTAGTTGTAATGTCTTAATGGTTTCAATTAAGCCTGGCATTAAAGGCAATTTTTCACGTACTTGTTGCAAAATGCTTTCTGGCGCGCCTTTAAGCGTACCCACACGGCGACGCAAACTTTGTTCAAAATCGAGCTCGCCACGCATAGCGCTTTCAGTAATGGCAGAAACTAATTCACCCGTGCCAGCAAGTTTGGCAATTTCATCGATACATTCAATTTGAATGGCAGTCGAGTCCATATCCATTACCAATAACCCTTTTTCTGATAATTTTGCATCAAAATCCAGTTTGGCGATGTCTAATTGCAGGTCGTGAGCATGGGCAATAAAATCGGCTAGCCATTTGCCTTTTAAAAGAACAACGGTATTTTTTTCAACGTTCCATGCATCAAAACACAGGAAAGATTGACCGCACTTTTGTTGGAATTCGAGTAATTTGGCTAAATTCAGCGTTGTACCGTATAAAATAAACGCATGCGATTCATCGGAGTGAGGCAAATCAGACGAAAGTGTGGTGGGGAATTGGGGATATTTTTGGGTAATGCTTGCAAGGTTTTGAATTTGCATAGAAAATCCTGTAAATTGTGAATACTCATCTATTCTAGCCGATCTTGGCGAAAAAATGGAAAAACAACGTGCAATTAATTAAAGAAAAACTTCAAAAATCACTGATGTTTGGACTCATCGTGCTGCTTTGTATTGCGGCCATGGCGGTGATTTTGTTTGGCGTGAAACAATTTAAGATTGGTTCACAGCTTTCAAGTGTGAATCAAGTAGCAAATTTATCGCATACTTTGGTTCGTCAGCAAGCCAATTTATTTTCAGTTTTATTAACCAATAATGCGAAATCCGATCAGCTCGTTGAAAATTTAGATAATTTAGTTAAAGAAAACTTTGTACTCGATGCGACCATTTATGATTATAACGGCAAAGAATTGGCACAAAGTACTAATACCGGCAATCTTCGTGAGCAACTTGGCCTAGAACATAAAAATGAAGGTGAATTTTCAACACAACAAATTGTTGAGCCGATTTATTCCGCTTCCAATAATGCCGTTCGTGGCTTTTTGAGGGTAACATTTGATGCCCAATATGCTCAAACGACGCAGAGCAAAATTAATCAAGTCTTCCACCGCTTATATGGTGAAATTGTGGTGGTTTTTTTATTAGGTGCTTTATTCGCCAGTTCCATTCATTATTTTTTAAGTCATTATCGTCGAACATATCGAAAACCAGTGGAAACTAAAACAGTGGTCAATTTACAAGGTAAATCGAGTAGCCAACGTTTCCATCAACGTCGTCGAAGAATTTGATCAAGGTAAATAAAATTGCAAATATTGGTTAAGCCAATCAGTAAATAAGGTAGAATACTGAGAATTATTTAGATAGGAGAAAAACATGGCAACTCGTAGACAACTCGCCAACGCAATTCGTGCGCTATCAATGGATGCAGTACAAAAAGCGAAATCAGGCCACCCAGGTGCACCGATGGGAATGGCGGATATCGCTGAAGTATTATGGCGCGATTTCTTAAAACATAACCCAAACAATCCTAAATGGGCCGATCGCGACCGTTTTGTACTTTCTAATGGCCACGGTTCAATGTTGATCTATAGCTTATTACATTTAACAGGCTATGATCTTTCTATCGAAGATTTAAAACAATTCCGTCAATTACATTCTAAAACCCCAGGCCACCCAGAATATGGTTATGCACCAGGTGTTGAAACCACAACTGGTCCTTTAGGCCAAGGTATCACTAATGCCGTGGGTATGGCGATTGCAGAGAAAACATTAGCAGGTCAATTTAACCGTGAAGGCCATGAAATCGTAGACCACCACACTTATGTGTTCTTAGGCGATGGCTGTTTAATGGAAGGGATTTCTCATGAAGCTTGCTCTTTAGCCGGAACATTAGGCCTAGGTAAATTAATCGCATTCTACGATGACAACAACATTTCGATTGATGGTCATGTAGATGGCTGGTTCAGCGATGATACCGCAGCTCGTTTTGAAGCTTATGGCTGGCAAGTGATTCGTAATGTAGATGGTCACGATGCAGAACAAATTCGTGCCGCAACCATTCTTGCTCAAGCAGAAAAAGAAAAACCAACTTTAATTATTTGTAAAACCATCATCGGCTTTGGTTCACCAAATAAATCTGGTTCTCATGATTGCCATGGCGCACCATTAGGTGATGAAGAAATCGCATTAACCCGTAAAGCTCTTGGCTGGGAGTATGGTCCATTTGAAATTCCAGCTGAGTACTATGCTGAATGGTCAGCGAAAGAAAAAGGCGCAGCAGCAGAAAAATCTTGGGAAGAAAAATTTGCGGCTTATGCAAAAGCATACCCTGAACTTGCAGCAGAATTTACACGTCGTGTAAACGGTGAATTACCAGCAAATTGGGCGGCAGAATCTAAAGCGTTCATTGAAAAATTACAAGCTAACCCTGCAAGCATTGCGAGCCGTAAAGCATCACAAAATGCAATCGAAGCTTATGCACATGTATTACCTGAATTCTTAGGTGGCTCTGCAGACTTAGCAAGCTCTAACTTAACGTTATGGAGCGGTTCTAAACCAATTCGTGCACACGAAAACGTAGGCGGTAACTATATCAACTATGGTGTACGTGAGTTCGGTATGTCAGCGATTATGAATGGTATTGCTTTACACGGCGGGTTCATTCCTTATGGCGCAACCTTCTTAATGTTCTACGAATATGCACATAATGCGGTGCGTATGGCGGCATTAATGAAACAACGCACTTTATTCGTTTATACTCATGACTCGATCGGTTTAGGCGAAGATGGTCCAACTCACCAACCAGTGGAGCAAACCACATCATTACGCTTAATTCCAAATCTTGAAACATGGCGTCCATGTGACCAAGTAGAGTCAGCTATTGCATGGCAGCAAGCGGTTGAGCGTCAAGATGGCCCAAGTGCGTTGATCTTTACCCGTCAAAACTTAGCACAAATGGACCGCACTTCTGCACAATTAGATGCCGTTAAACGTGGTGCTTATGTGTTAAAAGACTGTGAGGGTACACCAGAGTTAATCTTCATTGCGACAGGTTCTGAAGTGGAATTGGCAGTGAAAGCAGCAGATGTATTGACTGCTGAAGGTAAAAAAGTGCGTGTCGTCTCTATGCCAAGTACTAACCGTTTCGACAAACAAGATGCAGCGTACCGTGAAAGTGTGTTACCTGCGGCCGTAACCAAACGTGTTGCAATCGAAGCAGGTATTGCAGACTTCTGGTATAAATACGTCGGCTTTGAGGGTCGCGTGGTAGGTATGAATAGCTTCGGCGAATCAGCACCAGCAGATCAATTATTCAAACTCTTTGGTTTCACCGTGGATAACGTGGTGGCAAAAGCAAAAGAGATTTTATAATTATTAAAATAGATAAGGGCAGGTAATTACCTGCCTTTCTTTTTTAAGAAAGTGTGGTCAAAAAATAAGAAAATTTTTGACCGCACTTTGTTTTTATCTGCTTTCACCTTGTTATCTAAGCCTTTTTTCGTCAATCCATTGAGTTAGCCTTTCAAG
>JABZOY010000025.1:0-10072 GCA_015255025.1 Haemophilus sp. | reverse complement strand
AAAAATAAAACGTAAAAAGTGAGTTCGGAAGAAGGTAGCTGGAGAGTAGGGAATTGCCCCTACGCCGACGAGGTAAAATCTTTCAGGCGCAATCGCAAGATTGCAGGGACTGTTACTGGACGAACCCTTGGAGAGATCCATTGCATTTTATCGATGTAAATGGACGCCGAAGGCGCAAAAGAGCGGTCGATTTTTCGATTGTTTTCCAAACGCTCAGGCAAAAGGACAGGGGCAAAAGACAATCCGTATTATCAATATATTTCTATCGGGATTCTTCTTGTCTCCTTGTCGAGTTTATTTGTATTTTAAACGACGAGGAATCATCAATGTCATTACAGACAATCTTATCGGCTATTAGTAGCTTTATATGGGGACCGCCCCTACTTATTCTTTTGTCCGGAACCGGACTTTATCTCACCCTTCGTTTAGGCTTTTTGCAAATTCGTTATTTGCCTCGTGCTTTGGGCTATTTATTTGCCCGTGGTGCAAATAAAGGCAAAGGGGACGTGTCTTCTTTTGCTGCACTTTGTACCGCATTAGCGGCAACTATTGGTACAGGGAATATCGTGGGTGTAGCGACCGCAGTACAAGCGGGTGGACCTGGCGCGATTTTTTGGATGTGGCTAGTTGCATTATTAGGCATGGCAACCAAATATGCCGAATGTTTGCTTGCAGTGAAATATCGTGTGCGCGATAAATACGGTTTTATGGCTGGTGGACCAATGTATTACATCGAACGTGGTCTTGGTATCAAATGGTTAGCGAAATTATTTGCGTTATTTGGGGTGTTGGTGGCCTTTTTCGGTATCGGTACTTTCCCTCAAGTCAATGCGATTACGCATGCGATGCAAGACACCTTTAATGTGCCTGTTGTGATTACTGCAACAGTGGTGACGGTATTGGTCGCTATGATTATTCTTGGTGGAGTAAGACGTATTGCGAGAGCCTCTGCCGTCATTGTGCCTTTTATGGCGCTGGGTTATGTGACGACCTCAATTATCATCTTAATCGTTAATTACGATAAATTACCTGCTGCAATTTCATTAATTATTCAGAGTGCGTTTAATCCTCAGGCAGCTTTAGGTGGTGCAGTTGGCTTTACCGTGATGAAAGCCATTCAATCTGGTGTGGCGCGCGGTATTTTCTCAAATGAATCAGGTTTAGGAAGTGCGCCAATCGCAGCCGCAGCAGCGCAAACGAAAGAGCCCGTTCGCCAAGGTTTAATTTCGATGACGGGGACATTTTTAGATACTATCATCGTATGTACGATGACAGGCTTAGTGCTTGTGATTACAGGAGCATGGAGTAACCCAGAGCTTTCAGGCGCAAGTGTGACTAACTATGCTTTTGCTCAGGGATTAGGTACATCATTTGGTGCAACAATTGTAACAGTTGGCCTATTATTTTTTGCTTTCACCACAATTTTAGGTTGGTGCTACTACGGTGAACGTTGTTTCCTTTATCTAGTTGGTATCCGTGGTATTAAAGTGTATCGCTTCGTGTTTATTGTTCTGGTTGGGGCAGGCTCCTTCCTGACTTTAGATTTAATTTGGATCTTAGCGGATATCGTGAATGGTTTAATGGCCTTCCCGAACTTAGTCGCATTAATTGGTTTACGCAAAGAGATTATTTCAGAAACCAAAGATTACTTTGAACGTTTAAAAGCAACGCAACATGATCAAGATGAATTAGCCTAATTCATCTCGTAAAAAGAAAAGGGAAGCAGGGTGCTTCCCTTTGTTGTTTACAGCTTTACATCATAACAAGTTTATACAGAAAGAAAATCATATTTTTGCAGAAATTAGATCCCGATCATATTTTTGAATATTTGTTTTTTTATTTGCCTAAAAGCACTTGAAAAAGCAGTGCAAGGTCGATATGTTGTTATTAAAGATGAACGGAACCGAAGGGTTCATTTAAGCAAAAGAGGTAAATGCTATGACACTCAATATCACAAGTAAACAAATGGAAATCACCCCTTCAATTCGTGAACATGTGGAGGGAAGACTTGCAAAATTAGAGAAATGGCACACTCAACTGATTAGCCCGCATTTTGTTTTAAGTAAAGTACCAAACGGCTTTTCAGTAGAGGCTTCAATTGGAACTCCATTAGGTAATCTGTTAGCCACTGCAACGGCTGATGATATGTATAAAGCGATCAATGAAGTCGAAGAAAAATTAGAACGTCAATTAAATAAACTTCAGCATAAAGGCGAATCCCGCCGAGCAGATGAGCGTTTGAAAGATTCTTTTGAAAAATAAAGGATAATGAATAAATAAAAAGGGCGAACATGATGTTCGCCCTTTTTTAGATATCTTGAATCACTAATTGTAATGCATGTCGTTGGAATTGTTTTGCTTTACGGTGTTTTAAGCGTCTTAAACGCAAGTTGCGTGAAGCAGAGATATCTCTTGATGCTTTTTTCTTTAAAAAAGTTTTTCTTTTTAACATCTTTTTCTCCTTGTTTTCTTTGAGTTCAATAAAACGTTGCTTTTTCTGACCGCACTTACTCTGTTGCAGTCGATTGGTTTTCTTGAACGCGATGATAATTCACAATACTATTCATGTAACGGCGAATATTCTCGACATATTGGTAAGCCTCATAGCCGCGAGCGTAGCCATATTTTAAATTTGAATAATGACGCTTTTCCGATAATAGTTGAAGATTATTTTTTACATCTAACCAGTTATCTGGGTTACCACCTAATTTTTTTGTTAAGCGACGTGCGTCTAAAATATGCCCTAATCCCATATTATATGCTGCTAAAGAATACCAAATTCGATCTTCTTCTGGAATACTATCAGGCATCTGGTCGAGTAGCCAATGCAAATATTCCGATCCTGCTTTTATACTTTGTTCAGCATCTGTGCGATTATTAATATTCATCCTCACAGCCGTATCTTTGGTAAGCATCATCATTCCACGTACACCTGTTGGAGAGGTGGCATAAGGGTCCCAATGCGATTCTTGATAGGCTACAGCAGCTAATAATCGCCAGTCTAAATTCCCTTTATATTTTTCAAAGAGCGGTTGATATTGAGGCAGAATTTTTTCTACAGCCTCTAAATAAGCCTGAGTATCCACATAATCAAAGGCAGTAATATGGCGGAAATATTTTTCCTCAATACGATCAATTAATCCTGTTTCAATGGCATTATTCATAAAATCCAACAAGCCTGCTTGTAGCTCATTATAGGATTTATTGGAAAGATACCAATGCACAGTCATTTCATCTGTTAAGTCAAATGCAATCGCTAAGTTAGGGCGAATTTGTTGTGCTGCTGCCACATCAATACTATTTGCAATAGTATAAGGAATTTTGCCTTCCGCCACTTGAATCAATAATTCCTCTTGGGTTAACTGCTTGTTATTCTGCCATTTAAGTGCAGGAAGTTTTTTCTGTGCAAGGGATAATAATTTTTCTAAGTCTTCCCCCGCAGAAATAATAATTTCTTGCTGGACTTGCGCTAAATCTTTCGGGCGATTTTCACCTTTTTTATACACAAGCTGCCAAGAGGCAGAGGTGTAAGATGGTCCTAACTGAAATTTTTCTGCCCGTTGAGGCTGGAACAAAAGATTCGCAGCGGCGATATCAATATTATTGTTCTCTAATTCATTAAAAAGCTGATCGTTATTTTCTAAGGTTTTAATTTGTAAGCGAACCCCTAAATAATCAGCAAAGTTTTTTGCTAATTCGTATTCCAAGCCTGATTCGCCTTCATTCCCAATAAAATAGTAAATGGGATTATTAATGGTGCCGACAATCAGGCTGCCGCGATTTTTGATCGTGGTGTAAGGGTTTTGCTCCGATTGCATAATTTTTTGCCAAGGGAAGACCATATCAATTGCCCAAAGTAATAATGCAAAAGCAGCAATAATACGTAAAAATAGACCTTTCAATAGATAAACCTTATAAATTGAGATAAGAGACGATTGTAACGAGAATTAAGACAATAAAAAAGCCCCTTTTACTTCAAGGGGCTGTTAAATAAGGATTAACGTTGGCGATCTCGGCGACCACGTTCGTTAAAAGTGCGGTCGTTTTTATCGTTAAATTTACGCTGACGACGCTCACCATTACGTTCACCACGGAAACGATCTTGGCCTCGGTCTCCACGTTCATTACGGCGACCTTTTCCACCAAAGTCATTGCCACCACGTCTATTGTCTGACTGTGCTGCGCCCATAAAGCTCATTTGCATTTGTTTATTTAAAACGCGAGTTTTTCCGAATTGTTGGAGCAATTCTTTTGGCATACCTTGTGGTAATTCAACAGTAGAGTAGTCATCGTAAAGTTTGATATGGCCAATATAACGGCTGTTAATATCACCTTCATTTGCGATAGCACCTACGATATGACGCACTTCTACGCCATCTGCACGACCTACTTCGATACGATATAAATCCATCGGTTGTGGCGTGCCGTAGCCTTTACGTTCACCACGACGTTCAGCTGAACGTGGATTTTCACGGCGATCACCGCGATCATTACGCTCACGACGACGCTTATCCATTGGTGGATCAGGTGGAAGGATGAGTTTTTGTTTTCCTTGAAGCAACATCAACATGGCTGCAGCAATATCTTCTTGATCCTGATCTGCGGTAAATAAATCTTCCAATAGGCTACGATACATTTCAAGATCATGATGTTCCAATTGTTTGGTAATCTTGTCTTGGAATTTTTTACGACGACAGGCTTGCAACACTTCATGATTTGGTAATTCAACTTCATTGATTGGTTTTTTCATCAAGTGTTCGATATTACGAAGTAAACGGCGTTCACGTGGTTCAACGAATAACAATGCACGACCAGAACGACCTGCACGACCGGTACGGCCAATACGGTGAACGTAAGACTCTGCATCAAGTGGGATGTCATAGTTCACTACAAGGCTGATACGTTCAATATCGATACCGCGAGCAGCAACATCGGTTGCAACGACGATATCAAGGCTACCATTACGTAAGCGATCTAAGGTTTGCTCACGTAATTGTTGAGTCATATCACCGTTTAATGCCGCAGCACGGAAACCGTGTTTTTCTAATAATTCAGTCACATCAAGTGTGCCCGTTTTAGTGCGGGTAAAAATGATTGCCGCATCAAACTCTTCCACTTCTAAGAAACGTAATAATGCATCATTTTTGCGGAAACCTTGAACATACCAACAATTTTGTTCAATATCCGGCGCATTATCGTTATTTACTTTGATTTTCACTTCTTGTGGATTGTTCATGAAGCGTTTTGTGATACGACGAATTGGCTCAGGCATAGTCGCTGAGAAAAGGGCTGTTTGGTGTTCTTCCGGTAATTCAGCCATAACGGTTTCTACATCATCAATAAAGCCCATACGAAGCATTTCATCTGCCTCATCAAGTACGATTGCTTTTAATTCAGATAGATTTAATGTGTTACGACGGATGTGATCCAAAATACGACCCGGTGTACCTACAACAACTTGTGCACCTTGTTTTAATGCCCGTAATTGAATGTCATAGCGTTGACCACCATAAAGGGTTACGATGTTGATGCCTTTTGCATATTTCATGAAGTGTTCACAAGCATCAGCAACTTGAATGGCAAGTTCACGCGTTGGTGCCATCACCAATAATTGTGGATGTTTTGCGGCAGGATCAATTTTTGCCAAAATAGGTAAAGAGAATGCGGCAGTTTTACCACTACCAGTTTGTGCCATACCAAGTACATCTCTGCCTTCTAGAAGAGCAGGAATACAAGCTTGTTGGATTGGCGAAGGTGTTTCAAAACCAAGGTCAGAAACGGCTTTTAGAATGAATTCAGGCAAGCCTAAATCATTAAAAGTGATTTTGTCTGTCATTAAAATACTCGAATGTAAGTAAGGAAAGCTCAATTTCGCTTTCAGGTTTATTTGTTACAAAAGAAAGAGGCTGGTCTAGAAAACAGCTGTTTTTGTGACCGCACTTTTTTCTTCTTTTTCGTCGTCAGTTTGAGCCGGTTTCAATTTCATCAGCTCTAACACGGCAAAACGATACTCAACAAAGTTATATACCTGATTCGCAATAGCGAGTTTGAATAAAGCCGCGGCTTCATCAATTTGCCCCAAATTGAGTTTTTGTTTTGCTAGATAAAAGTAGGTTTCGGTTAATATTTCTGCATATTGTTGTGAGTTTTCTGCAAATTTAGTTGCCCGTTCTTGCAAGTCACTCACGGAAATATTACCTAAATAGTATTGAACGATATTGGTTCCCCAGAAGTCCTTAGATAGCCCTTTAGCTCGTTCAACAAGGTTGGCATGGGCTTCTTGTGGTTTTAATTTTTGTTCGTTCAAATAGAGCCAGAGTACGCGATAGGGATCTTTAGTA
Organism: Haemophilus sp.; assembly: GCA_015255025.1. Lineage (GTDB taxonomy): Bacteria > Pseudomonadota > Gammaproteobacteria > Enterobacterales > Pasteurellaceae > Haemophilus_D. Next base: position 3,731 of record JABZOY010000025.1, on the reverse strand, counting down.
TCGGCTTCGTAAAACTTCATCAAATCGTCTTCAGCAAGATTATAGCGTTCGACGTAATAAAAATTTAAACCACGATTAAGGTGGGTGTAGTCATAACTTGGGTCCAATTCAAACACCGCATTAAAGGTTTCTAATGCACTGTCGTAATCTTCTTCAAGCAGTAAGTAAAGCCCTAAGTAATTATAAACGGAAGCCATCTTTGGCTGTAACGCGAGGGCTTGTGTAAAGTCATAACGTGCGAGGCCCCATAAACCGAGGGAATCATATAAAACGCCACGTTCAAAGTGAAGCGTCGCCCGTTCTTCATTACTCATTTTACCAACTAATAAAACCTGCCCGATTCGGGTAATCATCACTTCTTGTTCGAAGTGCGTATTCGGCGTTTGATCTGCGAGTACGACTTTATTTGGTGCGACAAACACGTTTCCCGATTGCACACAACCGGAAATAAATAAAGTCAGACTTAGGCTAGATAATGAAACTAGAAAACGGAATAACCGAAAATATTGCATTGTTTTATAAGTTAGTTTGATAATCAAAACGGGTGTGTAAGGTTTTTTACACACCCTGTGAGATTATTCTTGTTCTACAGAAGTCTCTTCTGCTGGTGCAGATTCTGCTTCAGTTTCTTGTTTTGGTGCAAGATCTTTCATGGTTAATCGGATACGACCTTGGCGATCGATTTCAACCACTTTAACTGTCACTTCTTGACCAACTTGAAGATAATCACTCACTTTTTCTACGCGCTCTTCAGCGATTTGAGAAATATGAACTAAACCTTCTTTATTTCCTACGATAGCCACGAATGCACCGAAGTCAGCAAGACGAGTCACTTTACCTTTGTAAATTGCGCCCGCTTCAACTTCAGCAACGATTTCTTCAATACGTGCCATCACGTTTTTCGCTGCACTGCTATCTACTGCGGCGATTTTCACTGTACCATCATCATCGATATCAATAGAAGTGCCAGTTTCTTCAGTTAATGCACGGATAGTTGCACCACCTTTACCGATAACATCTTTGATTTTCTTCGGATCAATTTTCATGGTATGAATACGCGGCGCGTAGTCAGAAATATCTGCACGTGGTGCAGGGATTGCTTGTTCCATTACGCCAAGAATGTGCATACGTGCACCTTTTGCTTGGTTTAATGCAATTTGCATAATTTCAGGGGTGATACCTTCAATTTTGATGTCCATTTGAAGAGCGGTTACACCTTCACGTGTACCAGCCACTTTAAAGTCCATATCACCTAAGTGGTCTTCATCACCTAAGATATCTGAAAGAACCACAAATTTTTCTTCTTCTTTCACTAAGCCCATTGCAATACCTGCAACAGCGGCTTTGATTGGAACACCCGCATCCATTAATGCTAAAGACGCACCACATACAGATGCCATAGAAGAAGAACCGTTAGATTCAGTGATTTCAGATACAACACGTACTACATACGGGAATTCTGCAAGACTTGGCATAACCGCAGCGACACCACGTTTTGCTAAACGACCGTGACCGATTTCACGACGTTTTGGTGAGCCGATCATACCGGTTTCACCTACAGAGTATGGAGGGAAGTTGTAGTGGAATAAGAAGTGATCTTGACGTTCACCCGTTAATTCATCAATGATTTGTGCATCACGTTCAGTACCTAAAGTCGCTACGGCTAATGCTTGCGTTTCACCACGGGTGAAAATTGCAGAACCGTGAGTACGTGGTAATACACCAGTACAAATATCTAATGCACGAACGGTATCAACGGTACGACCATCAATACGTGGTTCACCTGCAATGATACGACCACGAACGATTTGGCTTTCAAGTGCGGTGAAAATATCCACGATTTTACCTTCGCTGATTTCTTCATCTTCAGCTGTGATTTGTGCAATCACATCTGCTTTAATCGCATCAATTTGTTCGTAACGAGCTTGTTTTTCAGTAATGCGATATGCATCGCCTAAACGTGCTTCTGCAATCGCTTTTACTTTGTTGATTAAATCTGTGTTTGGTTGTGGCGCAACCCAATCCCAACGTGGTTTACCCGCTTCTTTTGCAAATTCTTTGATTGCTTCGATTACAACTTGTTGTTGTTGATGACCGAATACTACCGCCGCTAACATTTGTTCTTCAGTTAAAATGTCAGCTTCAGATTCAACCATTAATACGGCTTTGTCAGTACCTGCAACCACTAAGTCCAAACGGCTTTGCTTTTGTTCAGCCATAGTTGGGTTTAATACGAATTGGTTGTCGATAAAACCAACACGCGCTGCACCGATAGGACCGTTGAAAGGTACACCTGATAAGGTTAATGCTGCAGAAGCACCGATCATTGCCACTAAGTCAGGGCTGATTTGCGGGTTTACAGAAACTACAGTTGCCACAACTTGGATTTCGTTGAAGAAACCTTCTGGGAATAATGGACGAATTGGACGGTCGATTAAACGAGCAATTAAGGTTTCGCCTTCAGATGGACGACCTTCACGTTTGAAGAAACCACCAGGGATTTTACCCGCCGCATAAGTACGCTCTTGGTAGTTTACGGTTAATGGGAAGAAGTCTTGACCTTCTTTCACATCTTTTTTAGCAACAACAGTCACGAATACCGTGGTATCGTCCATGCTTGCCATAACCGCAGCGGTTGCTTGACGTGCAATTGCGCCGGTTTCTAGAGTAACGGTATGTTGACCGTATTTAAATTGTTTAACAATTGGATTCACAATGTTTTCCTTCAAAATAATATTTAAAACAAAGCTTTATTTTCCAGATTGCGACTAGCAAAAGAAATCTTTCGAAAAAATGACCGCACTTTTGGCGTTTAAAAATCTCTTTTGATAGCCGCACGCTAATGCAGAAAATAAAGCTCGCTTATTATACAGAGTTTTAAATTTATTGGTAACTTTATTTAATATAAGCAACTTGTTATCATATTCTCATACAAATACATACGTAAGGAGACACTATGATTATCAGTGCATTAAATAACCCAAATTTCAAAGTGGGTTTACCAAAAGTTATCGCGGACATTTGCGATCATCTCAATACTTTAGATCTTGAAGCATTAGAAAATGGCCGTCATGATTTAAGCGAGCAAGTCTATATGAATGTCATGGAATTTGATACGGTTGAAGCGGATAGCAAACAAGCTGAACTTCATCATAAATACCTAGATATTCAATTGCTTATTGGTGGTGAAGAAAATATTGAAGTAAGCGCAACTTATCCAAATATCAGCTTATACGATGAATATCGTGATGCCGATGATTACCAACTAACACCACAAATTGAAGATAAAAGCACCATAACACTTTTACCGAAAATGTTCGCTGTCTTTTTCCCTTATGAGCCACATAAACCAGGTTGCACCGTAAACGGCAAATCAAGTTTTGTGAAAAAACTGGTGGTGAAAGTACCAGTCGAATTGATTTAATTATTTCGATTCATTAAATCAAAAGTGCGGTCAGAAATTTGTGTGTTTTTCTGACCGCACTTTTTTATTATTTAACCACCGTAATTGACCATTTCGCATCATCAATTTGTTCGAAGTTTGTGACTTCATAGCCTTCTTCAGCCGCCCAAGCGGGAATAGCTTCAGTGGCTTGTGTACAGTCGAATTCAATTTCTAAGCCATCGCCTTTATTCAGCTTTGCCATGGCTTCCTTAGCTTCAACGAGAGGAAATGGGCAAACAAGGCCAAGTGTAGGTAATTTAACGATCATATAAGCTCCTTATGATGC
>JABZOY010000024.1:0-18020 GCA_015255025.1 Haemophilus sp. | reverse complement strand
GTTTACGTCCTGTGATTGCAGCGGCTATCGCACACCATCGCCGTACCCAACAGTTCAAATAACATAAGGATTTTACCATGGCTAAAAAAATTAAAATGACAGAACTGGTGCTTCGTGATGCCCACCAATCACTTTTCGCAACTCGCTTGCGTCTTGATGACATGTTACCAATTGCTCATGAATTAGACGATATTGGTTATTGGTCATTGGAAGCTTGGGGCGGTGCAACATTTGATAGCTGTATTCGCTTTTTAGGTGAAGATCCTTGGGTACGTTTGCGCGAATTGAAAAAAGCCTGTCCAAAAACCCCATTACAAATGTTATTACGTGGTCAGAACCTATTAGGCTATCGTCACTATGCTGACGACGTGGTAGAACGTTTCGTAGAACGTTGTGTAGCGAATGGTATGGATGTTTTCCGCGTATTCGATGCACTCAATGACCCGCGTAATATGAAAGCAGCGTTGCAAGCAGTACGTAAATTTGGTGGTCATGCTCAAGGGACATTAAGTTATACCACTAGCCCAGTTCATACCATGCAAACCTGGCTTGATACGACTGAACAATTACTTGAAATCGGTATCGATAGCTTGGTCATCAAAGATATGTCAGGTATTTTAAATCCAATGGCGGCAGCAGACTTAGTTTGCGAAATCAAAAAACGTTTTGACGTAGAATTGCATTTACACTGCCACTCAACCACCGGTATGGCAGAAATGGCGTTATTAAAAGCGGTTGAAGCTGGTGTAGATGGTATTGATACGGCAATTTCTTCTATGTCAGGTACTTATGGTCACCCAGCAACTGAATCCCTAGTTGCCACCTTGCAAGGTACTGAGTATGACACCGGTTTAGATATTCCTCGTTTGGAAAAAATTGCTGCCTATTTCCGCAATGTACGTAAAAAATACGCTAAATTTGAAGGCCAATTACGCGGTGTCGATAGTCGTATTTTAGTGGCACAAGTGCCAGGCGGCATGCTCACTAACTTGGAAAACCAATTAAAACAACAAAATGCGTCCGATAAATTAGATTTAGTATTAGAAGAAATCCCACGCGTACGCAAAGATTTGGGTTATATTCCTCTTGTTACACCAACCTCTCAAATTGTTGGTACACAGTCGGTTATTAACGTACTTACAGGCGAACGCTACAAAACTATCGCCAAAGAAACTGCCGGAATTTTAAAAGGTGAATACGGTAAAACACCTGCACCGGTAGATAGTGCGTTGCAAGCTCGCGTATTAGAAGGTGCTGCGCCAGTAACTGACCGTCCAGCCGATCACATTGCACCTGAAATGGCGAAAATTGAAGCTGAAGTTGCTGAACAAGCTAAAGCGAAAGGCGTGAAATTGGCAGATAACGCCGTAGATGATGCTTTAATCGTGGCGCTCTTCCCTCAAATTGCATGGAAATTCTTAGAAAACCGCAACAACCCTGCTGCCTTTGAACCATCCCCTACCGGCAATGAAAGTGCGGTGGAAAATAAACCTGTTTCTAAAGCTGCACCAACTGCTTCTGGCTCCGCTGTTTATACCGTGGAATTGGAAGGTAAAGCTTTTGTGGTGAAAGTAAGCGAAGGCGGTGATATTTCTCATGTCGCGACTACAGCTCCTCAAGCTGCGCCACAAGCGACTCCAGCTCCAGCAACGGGTGGTACACCAGTAACAGCGCCGATGGCGGGTAATATTTGGAAAGTTGTTGCAACAGAAGGTCAAACCGTAGCAGCTGGCGATGTATTATTCATTCTCGAAGCCATGAAAATGGAAACCGAAGTGAAAGCTGCACAGGCTGGTACCGTACGCGGCATTTGCGTCAAAGCTGGTGATGCTGTCGCGGTAGGTGATACCGTGATGACCTTAGCATAAGGAATGGTTTATGGAGAGTATTATTGCGTTAATTAAAGGGATGGGCATATTCCATCTGCAATGGGGGCAAGCGGTGATGATCGCTGTAAGCCTACTGTTGCTGTGGCTTGCCATCTCGCGCAAATTTGAACCTTTGTTGTTACTGCCAATTGGTTTCGGCGGATTATTGTCCAATATCCCTGAAGCTGGTCTTGCTATGACAGCATTGGAGAATTTGCTTCATCTCGGCTCACCTGAACAAATTGCGGTAATCGCTTCGCAATTGGGTGTACCACCCGATCCAGCCTTGATAAAAACTGCGCTAAATTCTGCGCCGATATCGATGATAAATCAATTAGAAGCGTTATCTGTGGATATGGGTTATAGCGCCGGTATTTTGGCATTGTTCTATAAAGTTGCGATCAGCTACGGTATTGCACCATTGGTCATTTTTATGGGCGTAGGTGCAATGACAGACTTTGGTCCGTTATTAGCCAATCCGAAAACATTGCTACTTGGTGCGGCTGCTCAATTCGGTATTTTCGCTACCGTGCTCGGTGCGCTAGCGTTAAATTATTTCGGTATTATCGAATTTACGCTGCCTCAAGCTGCCTCTATCGGCATTATTGGTGGTGCAGATGGCCCGACAGCGATTTATCTTACCAGTAAACTGGCACCTGAATTGCTTGGTGCTATTGCCGTGGCGGCCTATTCCTACATGGCATTAGTGCCGTTGATTCAACCACCGATTATGAAAGCCTTAACCACAGAAGAAGAACGCAAAATCCGCATGACACAAATGCGCCATGTGAGTAATCGTGAAAAAGTCTTGTTCCCGGTGATTTTGCTGTTACTCGTTGGGTTACTCCTACCGGATGCTGCCCCATTACTCGGGATGTTCTGTTTCGGTAATCTCATGCGTGTAAGTGGCGTAGTAGAACGTTTAAGCGACACCACACAAAACGCCTTGATTAACATTGTAACCATTGTGCTTGGCTTGTCTGTGGGCTCTAAACTGATTGCAGATAAATTCCTACAACCGCAAACATTAGGCATTTTAATTCTTGGTGTCATTGCTTTCGGAATCGGTACAGGTAGTGGTGTATTAATGGCAAAATTGATGAACAAATTCAGCAAAAACAAAATTAACCCACTCATCGGTTCTGCTGGCGTATCTGCCGTTCCTATGGCAGCTCGCGTTTCCAACAAAATCGGATTGGAAGCGGATAACCAAAACTTCCTACTTATGCATGCGATGGGACCGAATGTTGCCGGTGTGGTTGGCTCGGCCATTGCCGCTGGGGTCATGTTAAAATATGTCGGAACGTTGATGTAAGGTTAAACTGAAAAACACCTAAATGAGGTTCATAAAATAACAAAAAGAGCGGTCAATTTGACCGCTCTTTTATTTATGACGATTTTCGTTACTCAACCAGACTCATCGCCAGATTCTTCGCGCCTTTGAAATCTACTTTACCACTTCCTAACATCGGAATTTCATCCACTAAGAAGACTTGGCTTGGTAGCATAATCGGCGGTACATTTAATCCTTTAATGCGTTCATTGATCTCATCTAAAGAAAGCGCAGACTTGATTAAAAGCACAATGCTCTCGCCTTTTTTATCATCGCTTACAGCCACCGCAACGAATTGATTTTCTTCATCAAATGCTTGTGAAAGTTTCTCTTCCACACTACCGAGGCTGATCATTTCACCGCCGACTTTAGCAAATCGAGAATAACGATCCACAATGGTAATAAAGCCGTTATGATCGATATGGCCTTTATCGCCGGTTTTGTAATAACGCACACCATCAATTTCAACAATCACTTCTGCTGTTTTTTCTGGTGCGTTCAAATAACCTTTCATCACTTGCCCACCACCAATCAAGATCAAGCCGTCTTCGCCAACTGGTAATTCTTGCAAACTTTCTGGATCCACAATTTTAATAATGGTACCCGGTAATGGCATACCTACCGTACCCGCTTGATTGAAGGTAAATTCCTGTAAGGTTTCCGGATCAAGTAAATTAGGCATATTTACACTAGCTACTGGTGCGGTTTCAGTCGCACCATAACCTTCGTAAATTTCCAAACCAAATTTAAGTTTAAAGGCTTCTTTCACATCTGCTTTCAATTTTTCGGCACCCGCAATAACCATACGCACGTTTTGTAGCATCAACGGATGGAATTTCTTATTGCGTACATACAATCTAAAGAAAGTTGAAGTACCAAATAAAATACTCACCCGATGTCGAGCACACATTTTTCCTACTGTCGCCCCATCTGTTGGGTCCGCGACACTCACCATTTTAATGCCTTCACACAATGGCAATAAGGTTGTCACGGTTAATCCGAATGAGTGGAAAATTGGTAAGGAATTTAAAATGACATCATCTTTGTGGAAATTTAATAATTCACCAATCTGTTTAATGTTCGTCAGTAAATTTTTATGGCTTAATTCAATGCCTTTCGGATCACCTTCACTACCACTACTGAATAAGATGGTGGCATTATCTTCCAAGCTTACATCTGCAAAGTAGCGTAATTTAATCCACCATTGTGGCGCCAAAAATGCTGTTAAAAATGACCGCACTTTATCAACCTTGGTGATCGATTTCCCTAAATTTTCCATAAAGAGGGCTTTATCAGCCACCACTTGGCTAAAGTCAAAACCTTTTGCATTCAACTTATCTAAGAATTTTTCAGAGGTAATGACTTGCGAAATATTGGCTTTTTTCAACGCTTTTTCCATCACTTCAGGACTTAGCGTGTAGTTTAGATTTACCGGTACTTTACCCATCACCATTAGGGTCATATTAATAATTGCTCCGATTGATGAACTTGGTAATAACACGCCAACATTTTTTTCATTCCCTAAAGCGGCTTTCAAGGTTTTCACAAACATCAATACTGCAGCAATAAATTTTAGGTTATTCAGTTTAGTGCCTTGCGCATCCACCGCAGCTTCTTTGAATAAATTCGATTTTGCCGAATTCAACCAATGGTGCATAAGTGGTTTACGTTTACTCATGACTTTTTCCCATACGGAGAAAGAAAGTTCGAGTACTTTTTGCTTCATCGCTGTCGCATCAATAAAGCCATGAATGGGTTTACCAAATGCTACTAAAATTTCACGTTTACCTTGGCGTTTAGTTAAATTCTTATAGAAAGAATCCGCACGAGAGAAGCTGCTACCCCACAATCCACGTAAATAGAAAGGAACCGTTGTGACATTCTCTAAATCTTTTAATACGTGCTCAAAGCCTTTTTGGAACTCATTGATTTGACCGTTATAGCTGATATGACCTTCTGGGAATAAAGCCACCACTTCACCACGTGCTAAATATTCACGAATAGTTTCAATAGATTCACGGCTTGAGCCTCCACCAATTGGGATAACTTTGAAAATACGGAAGAACCAAGTGAGATACCATTTGTTGTAAATTGGACGATACATCACAAATTTAATCGCACGCGGGCTAGCCGCTTGTAACACTAACCAGTCAATCCAGCTAATATGGTTACCTAATAACAACACGCCACCACTTTGTGGAAGGTTTTTTAACCCATCCACATGAAAACGGTAATTCGCTTTTAACGCAAAGAGTAGGAATAAACGCGTAAATAAATGGGGTACTTTCGACATGGTATATAGACTCGCAGCAAAACATGCAGCAGAAGTCACTAAGAATAAACCTTGAGTCGAAACATTAAGTTGTACAAAAACAATGCTTAATAGCAAAAACACTACCATAAACACGTTTTGTACAAAGTTGTTACCCGCCATGATTTTGCCGCTGATTTTCTCCGGTGCGAAATACTGAATCGTCGCATTCAATGGCACGATTAATAAACCACCAGAGAAACCAAAGACAAAAGAACAAAGTGCTAATACCACCCCACTTTGGGCCAGGGTTAAGAAGAATAACGACACACAAATACCCAATGCACCAAGCGGCACAATACCTAACTCAATATGCAAACGAGAAGCACGTCCAGCAAGATATGAACCAAGCACTAGTCCTACGCCACTTACCGCTAAAATTGCTTGAATGACAACTGCATTATCTTCATTGAACATCGCTTTATAATGCGCAGGGAATGCCGCCACAATAATTTGTGACACGCCCCAAAATAGGCTTAGTCCAATGACACTCAACCAAATATTTTGATCTGCTTTTAATGTGCGAACGTTATTTTTTAAATACCCTAAAGAAAGGTATTTTCTCATATCAAACTGACCATCTGTATTCTCAGCTTCTTGCTTAAAGAATGGGATTTTAAAAGCAAAATAGGCTTCTAGTGCACTCAGTAATACTAATGCTACACCTATCACCCAAACACTTTGTAATACTTCATTCGGATCATCTGATGCCACATAATGCGCTTCAAAGAAGAAAGAAAAGGCAAAAGAACTAAATAGAATGGCCACAATGGTGAGCGCTTGAATGATACCGTTTGCCATACCGATATTTTCAGTGCCCACAATCGATTTAATAATGCTATATTTAGCTGGAGAATAGACCGCACTTTGCGCTGCCAAAATCAATGTCAGTACAAAGGAAATAGCAAACATTCCCGTCATATAACTCAATAAAATCCCCGCACTGATCGCCACTGCCGCTAAACTGCTATAACGAATCACATTGGTGCGAGAAAACTTATCGTTAATAAATGCCGAAGGGGAAAATAAGAAAATAAACGGCAATAAAATCATCGCATTAATTAATGCCGTTAAAACCACCAAACTCTCACCTGAAAAGCTTTTCAGTAATACATTTTGAATGGTAATTTTATGTGCCAAATCCACACTGGCATTAATAAAGGCAATGGCTAAATAAGGCACAAAGCCAGCGTATTTTAAGAGTTTCATTTCGCACTCTCCGCTTGATAAAGATTGAAGGTTTTCATATTCAAGAGATAAGGTTTTAACACCAACAATAAATCAAATAAGTGTTTTAATTTTTCATCTTTTTGTTCGCTATTGGCTAATGCCGCTAAAGTCACATTCACCTCTTTTTCCGCTAACATTTTTGCTGCAGCCAAATAAGCTTTCACTACATCCATTTCGGCTTCATCACAACGAGCCAAGATCGCCAAAATATCGCGTTCTTTTGCCGTAAAAATGCCTTCACGAGGATTCAATAAGCCTTCCGCTACCATGTCTTCGATTTGTTTAGCGGAAAGATGAAATTCTTCACATAATTGCTCAATAGTGAATACCTCATTTTCTGCCCCCATGATGATATCCAATAATCCAATAAGACTTTCATAAGGATTATTCCAATCAAAATGAGGATGTGCAAAAAGTGCTTTAATTTGTGAAATCGTCGCATTGAAATTGCTTTGTAGATATTTAATAAAACTGAGCAACTCTACACAATATTCATCATAGAGATGAAAATTCGGTTTATCTTTTACTGGTTCTGGCAACAAACCTTCTTTCACATAGTACAGCACCGTGGATTTTGGTGTCTGACTAAGCTTAACCAAATCATTCATTTTTAACATAAGGATTTCCCTCTAGGTTGATTTGTTGTGTATTGTATCGTATAAAAATAAAAAGTAAATAGTGTTACTCTACACTTTTTATTAAAATTAATAAAAAAGTTGTTCACCACATCATGAACAACTTTCTTAATCAGCTTTAGCTTTCAACTTTTCGCCATAGATCCTTACTGTAAATGACGCCCACTGGATTTTTCTTCGCCCCCATAATAGTTGGAGAAAGATAAACTGGCGTGGTGTATTGGAAAAGCGGTAAAGCAAGGTTTTCCTGTTGGATCTTCTCACTTAATTTTAAGTAAATTTCTGACCGCTCTTTTTCATTTAAGCTTTTCAATGCTTGCTCAAAAAGTTGGTCATATTCCGCATTGGCATAGCCATTTTTATTATCAGGACTTTTAGAATAGAACAAACCCAAGAATGCCATAGGATGATTAAAGTCTGCGCACCAGCCAGAACGAATGACTTGGAAATCCCCTTTTTGGCGCTTAGTCTGTAATGTTTGCCAATTGACTGGTTGAGCATCCACGCGCAACATATCGGATTGTGTTAATTGGCCCACTAAACGTTGCGCAATATTTACATGCAATGGTGCATCATCATAGAGCACATTTAAATGTAGTGGATGTCTTTCATCAATTTTATTTTGAGCCAATAACTGCTCGGCAACAACAGGCTCCCATCTTGAATCTTGTCCATTTAACATGGCTTTCGGTAAAAAATAAGAACTCGGAATTGCCGCTGGAATCTCATTATTCACGATATTGGTGACAGAGACCAATGACGCTATCGCTTTACGTATATCGGCCTTAGTAACTTTAGGATCTTTCAGATTAAATTCATAAAAATAACCGCAAAGCTGTGGAAAATGCTGAAGATCTGAATGCACTTCTGGCACATCAACCACCACATCAAATTCAACCAATTTAGGTTCCACAAAAGGCAAATAGGCTACGCGTTCAAAAGCCACATTATTTTTTTGCCAATAGTAGGGGTTTTAGCTAAGTGTATACTTTTCACACTTTCACTTTCGATCATATAAGCCCCGTTTGTCACTGGAGAATCAGGATCGCTATATTGTGGCACGAGGCTAATATGCGCCAACATTTCCGGTAAATATGGTGTTGGTTTATCAAGCTCAATACGTAAAGTGTGGTCATTTTCCGCATAAATCCCTAAGCTCTTAAAAGGTTTATTTTTTTCTAAAACGCCTTTCGCATTTTTTAGATTTAAATAAGCCAAATAAGATCTTAATGGACTATTTGATTGGGATAATGCTTGCCAAGAAAGCATGACATCTTGAGCGACTAAAGGATCACCATTTGACCAACGAAGCCCCTCACGTAAAGTAAAGATCCAGGTTTTGTTATCTTTCGTTTGCCAACTTTCTGCGATACCCGGCACGATTCGCCCTTCCGAATCATAAGCGGTTAAACCTTCATATAAATCACGCAATAAGTTTTCTTGTTCCGGATAACGCACAAACCAAGGCTCAAAAGAAGGGGGATGAGTAAACGCCCGAGTCAGTAAAGTCCTACTCGGTTTTGATATATTTTCTTGTTCAATCGACTGACTTTGTTTCGGCTGATCTTCCATTGCCGTATTTGTAGATTTAGGGCTATTTAATTTATCACAACCACTCAATCCAAAAACGATACCGAAAATAACCGCACTTTTAAGCCAAGTAAAGAAAGAATTATCCATTTTCAACATCTTCTGTTTTAATCCAAAAGAAAAAGAACCAATATTTTACCGCAATTAAAATGGCAATAATCGTTCGACCCACTACACTTGGGGTAAAGTAAAAGCCAATTAAAAGCATCGTAGTTGAAAAGGTTAGAATAGAAATTTTTGCTTTTTTTGTTAATGTACGACGTTCATTAAAAGACTTCAGATACTTTTGATAAAGCTTGGTTTCTAAAAACCAACGTTCTAAGCGAGATGAACCTTGCGCAAAAGAATAAAGTGTTAGCAACAAAAAAGGTGTGGTCGGAAGAATCGGTAGAAAAATACCAATCACGCCTAAAACCAAAGAAATACAACCAAGTACAATATAAATGGCTTTAATTAAAGGATTTTTGGGGAAGAATTTAAGTGCAACAAAACCGGCTATAACCGAAAAAGTGATTAAGCCAGAAAACAATAAAGCGTCGTTCATCATCATTCCTAAATAAAAGTGATACGCAATTATCACTGATTTTTTAGATTTTTCAACCTTGATATTATAGAATTTGTCGCAACTTATTAAAGAAATAGTTAGCAAAAGGAATATTTATGTCTAATCCATTACTTCATATTGAAGGCTTACCTCCGTTTTCTCAAATCAAACCGGAACACATTCAACCAGCAATTGAAAAACTTATCGAAGAAAATCGTCAAGCTATAGAACAAGTGCTAAAACAACCGCACTTTACTTGGGAAAACTTTATTGAACCGCTTTCTGAAGCAGGCGAGCACTTAAGTCGTGCTTGGTCACCGATCTCCCATTTAAATTCAGTTAAAAATAGCCCTGAATTACGTGATGCGTACCAAGCTTGCTTACCACTACTCTCTGAATACAGTACTTGGGTAGGCCAACACGAAGGGCTTATACAATGCTTATTTAGCCTTAAAAAATAGTCCTGAATTTGCCACTTATTCAGTGGCGCAAAAGAAAGCCATTGAAAATGCATTACGTGATTTTGAGCTTTCAGGTATCGGTTTATCCGAAGAAAAACAAAAACGTTATGGTGAGATTGTTGCTCGCTTATCTGAATTAAGCTCACAATTTAGTAATAATGTACTCGATGCCACCATGGGCTGGGAAAAAGTCATTGAAGATGAAAGTGAATTAGCGGGTCTTCCTGAATCCGCATTACTTGCGGCAAAACAATCCGCCGAAAGTAAAGGCTTGAAAGGCTATCGCTTTACGTTAGAAATCCCAAGTTATTTGCCAATCATGACCTATTGTGAAAATGCAGCACTACGCGAAGAAATGTATCGTGCTTATGCGACTCGCGCTTCAGATCAAGGTCCAAATGCCGGTCAATGGGATAATACGGCGATCATTGAAGAAATCATGACGTTACGTGTGGAATTGGCTAAATTGTTAGGTTTCAATACCTATACTGAACGCTCACTTGCGACCAAAATGGCAGAAAATCCACAACAAGTGTTAGACTTCTTAAATAACCTTGCGGATCGTTCAAAAGCACAAGGTGAGAAAGAATTAGCTGAACTCAAAGCTTATTGTGAAAAAGAATTTGGCGTCACTGAACTTGCGCCTTGGGATATCAGTTTCTATTCCGAAAAACAAAAACAACATTTATATGCGATCAATGATGAAGAACTTCGTCCTTATTTTCCTGAAGATCGCGTTATTTCGGGTTTATTTGAATTAATTAAACGTATTTTTAATATTCGTGCAGTTGAACGTTTTGGTGTAGATACTTGGCACAAAGATGTACGTTTCTTTGATTTAATTGATGAAACCGATAAAGTACGCGGCAGTTTCTATCTCGATCTTTATGCACGTGAAAATAAACGTGGCGGCGCATGGATGGATGATTGTATCGGCAGAAAACGCAATGCCGACGGTTCAATTCAAAAACCAGTTGCCTATTTAACGTGTAACTTCAACGCGCCTATTGGTGATAAACCTGCGCTATTCACCCATGATGAAGTCACGACTCTCTTCCACGAGTTTGGTCATGGTATTCACCATATGCTCACCAAAGTTGATGTGCCAGATGTTGCGGGTATCAATGGTGTACCTTGGGATGCGGTAGAGCTTCCAAGTCAATTTATGGAAAACTGGTGTTGGGAAAAAGAAGCCCTTGATTTTATTTCTGGTCACTTTGAAACGCACGAACCATTGCCTGAAGAAAAATTAAATCAACTTCTCAAAGCGAAAAACTATCAAGCGGCAATGTTTGTGTTACGTCAGCTTGAATTTGGCTTGTTTGATTTTACCCTTCATCATACTTTTGAAGTGGGTAAAGCTAACCAAGTGCTTGATACCTTAAAAGCTGTGAAAGATAAAGTTGCCGTGATTAAAGGTGTTGAATGGGCAAGAGCGCCACATAGCTTTAGCCATATTTTTGCGGGCGGTTACGCAGCAGGTTATTATAGCTATTTATGGGCTGAAGTGTTATCTGCTGATGCCTTCTCTCGCTTTGAAGAAGAAGGAATTTTCAATCCGGTTACGGGTAAATCCTTCCTAGATGAAATTCTCACTCGCGGCGGCTCTGAAGAACCAATGGTATTATTCAAACGCTTCCGTGGACGTGAACCTCAACTAGACGCATTACTTCGTCATAAAGGCATTGCGAACTAATAACTAAAAAAAGAGCGGTCAAATTTTTGGCCGTTTTTTATTTTTCTAATATGTAGAAAATAAAAAAGCCCTCGGTAATCCGAAGGCTTTTATTTTTACTATCGTAATAAAAATTAGCGACGTAAACCTAAACGAGCGATAGTGCTTTGGTATAAAGCAAGATCAGTACGTTTTAAGTAGTCTAAAAGTTTACGACGACGAGAAACCATACGTAATAAACCACGACGACCATGGTGGTCTTTTTTGTGCTCAGCAAAGTGAGCTTGTAAGTGGTTGATTTGTGCAGTTAATAATGCGATTTGAACTTCAGAAGAACCAGTATCTTTCGCATCGCGACCAAATTCAGCAACGATTGCTGCTTTTTTTTCAGTACTTAGAGACATTTTTTACTCCTAAAAGGTAGTGTTATTAATACATCATTCGCCGATCTCTAACTCAGCGATGACAAGGAACCTGAATTTTAACGATTGAGCAGGATAAAGGCAAGCTTTATTCTACTCATTCCTTAATAAATTAATCTTTCAGCGCTTTAATTTTCTCAATCACATTTGTAGTTGAACAGCCATTTTCGAAATTCAATACACGAACATCGCCGCCGTTCGCCCACACTTCTTTACTACCTGCAATCTCTTCTGGTTTGTAATCGCCGCCTTTCACCAATAAATCCGGTAAAATATCGCCGATTAAACGTTGTGGTGTATCTTCATCAAAAGAAACCACCCAATCCACAGAGGCTAAGCCTGCCAATACTGCCATACGTGCATTCAGATTGTTAATTGGACGACTTTCACCTTTTAAGCGTTTGACTGAATCATCCGTATTCACGGCAACAATTAAACGATCGCCAAGTTTGCGAGCATTTTCTAAATAAGACACATGGCCAGGGTGAAGAATGTCAAAACAACCGTTTGTCATCACAATTTTTTCACCGCGCGCTTTAGCATGAGCTACCGCTGTTTTTAATTGGTCTTCAGACATAATACCGAAGCCTGTTTCAGAACGGCCATGGATTGCATTCTCTAATTCCACAGTAGAAACCGTTGATGTACCCAATTTACCAACCACAATACCTGCCGCCACATTAGCTAAATAGCAAGATTCTTCAAAAGAACGACCATCTGCAAGTGCGGTTGCTAAGACACTAATTACGGTATCGCCCGCCCCCGTTACATCGAATACTTCTTTTGCAACAGTTGGTAGATGAAACGGTTCTTGATTTGGACGAAGTAATGTCATGCCTTTTTCAGAGCGCGTCACTAAAAGTGCGGTCAATTCGATGTCTGAAATTAATTTTAGACCTTTTTCAATGATCTCTTCTTCAGAAGTACATTTACCCACTACGGCTTCAAATTCTGACATATTTGGCGTCAGTAAAGTCGCACCACGATAACGCTCAAAATCTGTGCCTTTTGGATCGATCAAGACTGGTACGTTTGCTTTGCGTGCAATTTGAATCATTTTTTGCACATCTTTTAACGTGCCTTTACCATAATCAGAAAGCACTAACGCACCAAAGTTTTTCACTTCCGATTCTAATTTCGCAAGCAACTCATGACATTCTACATTTTGGAAATCTTCTTCAAAATCTAAACGAAGTAATTGTTGGTGACGAGACAAAATACGTAATTTCGTAATGGTTGGGTGAGTATCCAATGCCACAAAATTACAATCAATTTTTTGATGTTGTAATAAATTGGTTAAGGCTGTACCTGTTTCATCTTGACCAATTAAACCTAAAATTTGCACAGGGACATTAAGAGAAGCAATATTCATTGCCACGTTTGCTGCACCACCTGCACGCTCTTCATTATCTTGCACACGAACCACAGGAACTGGTGCTTCCGGTGAAATACGATTAGTCGCCCCAAACCAGTAACGGTCAAGCATCACATCGCCTAACACTAATACTTTTGCTTGATTAAAATTGGCAGAATATTGAGCCATTTTGAAATCTCTCTGTTGGAATAATAAAAATTTGGCGCAATTTTACCACAACTCAAATTTGCGATAAACTACACGCCGAACTAACCAGAAAAGAATTATGAAAAACGAAAAACTCCCTCAATTTCAACCGCACTTTCTAGCCCCTAAATACTGGGGATTTTGGCTTGGTGTGGCAATTTGGCGAAGCCTTTTGTTACTTCCCTATCCAATTCTACGTCATATCGGCAATGGCTTAGGCTGGCTTTTCTCAAAATTAAAAGTGGGAAAACGTCGTGCGGCGATTGCCCGACGAAATCTTGAGCTCTGCTTCCCAGAAATGCCTGAGCAAGAACGTGAAGCCATTTTGCAAGAGAACTTACGTGCCGTTGGAATGGCGATTATTGAAACCGGCATGGCGTGGTTTTGGTCTGATGCTCGCATCAAAAAATGGTCAAAAATTGAAGGATTAAATTATTTAAAAGAGAACGCCCAAGACGGCATTATCTTTGTGGGTGTTCATTTCCTTACCCTTGAGTTAGGCGCGCGTATTGTGGGCTTACATCATCCTGGCGTAGGCGTTTATCGTCCCAATGACAATCCTGTACTGGATTGGTTACAAATTAAAGGTCGCTTACGTTCAAACAAAGATATGCTAAATCGAAAAGATCTGCGAGGCATGCTCAAAGCCTTACGTAAAGGTGAAACCATTTGGTATGCGCCCGATCACGATTATGGCAGAAAAAATGCGGTATTTGTGCCTTTCTTTGCTGTACAAGAAGCGGCAACTACGACAGGCAGTTATTATCTGCTTAAATCTGCACCAAATTGTAAAGTTGTCCCTTTTGCTCCATTGCGTAATAAAGACGGCTCAGGTTATACAGTCAGTATTTCTCCACCAGTGGATTTTTCCGATCTTTCAGATGAAACAGCAATCGCTGCAAGAATGAATAAAGTTGTGGAAAAAGAAATCTTAAAAGGTGTGGAACAATACATGTGGCTACACCGCCGATTTAAAACGCGTCCAACTGAAAATGAACCGAGTTTGTATTCATAAGTGCGGTTAATTTCTCATCTATTTTTGAGCATAAAAACGACATATAGAAAAATAAGGAAATTTTTCCTTATTTTTTTTCTTGATCTTTATATAATTAAATATATAATGAATCTCGTTTTAGATAGTAAACTTGTTTTATTACAAACACACTACTGGCTAGTGCATTCCCCCCCCACTCCTTTTGCACTAGCCATTTTTTTTTAAATCCCTTACCATATCTCACCTTTTTCTTTTCTCTCAAAAATGATGAACAATCTAGAACTTGAACGTTTACTAAACGAAAAACTTAGCACAGACAGAATAAATGATTACGCCCCTAACGGTTTGCAAGTAGAAGGCAAATCAGAGATCAAAAAGATCATCACGGGTGTCACCGCAAGCCAAGCTTTGATTGATTATGCCGTTGCACAACAAGCTGATGCGGTGCTTGTCCACCACGGCTATTTTTGGAAAAGTGAAAATCCATGTATTCGCGGCATGAAAGGCAAACGCATCAAAACGTTGCTTGTGAATGATATCAATTTATACGGCTACCACTTGCCTTTGGATGTCCACCCAGAATTAGGTAACAACGCAAAACTTGCTCAGTTATTAGGGATTAGCGATCTTCAACCTTTAGAAAATAGCGCAACCAGCATTCCTGTTTGGGGAATGTTAAAAGATCCTGTTACCGCTGAAGAATTTGCGCATCATATTGAACAAGTGCTTCACCGTAAACCCTTAATTTGCACAGAAAACGGACCGCACTTAATCCGTAAAGTAGGCATTTGTACCGGTGGCGGACAAGGCTATATTGATTTAGCGGCAGCACAAGGTTGTGATGCCTTTATTACCGGCGAGGTTTCGGAGCAAACAATTCACTCTGCTCGTGAGCAAGGTATTCATTTCTTTGCGGCGGGTCATCATGCGACTGAACGCTATGGTATCAAAGCATTAGGTGAATGGTTGGCAACGGAATATGGTCTGGATGTAGAATTTAAAGATATTGATAATCCAGCCTAACTGGTACAACGTGTGATTGATTGCCGAAAGCACACAAAACAAGTATAATCTTGTCGATTTTTTTAACTCAAACATAGGAAAAAATATGGGTTTCTTAACTGGTAAACGTATTTTAGTGACAGGTCTTGCTAGCAACCGTTCTATTGCTTACGGGATTGCAAAAGCAATGAAAGAACAAGGCGCTGAACTTGCTTTCACTTATTTAAACGATAAATTACAACCACGCGTAGAAGAATTTGCAAAAGAATTTGGTTCTGACATCGTACTTCCTTTAGACGTAGCGACCGATGAAAGCATCCAAAACTGCTTTGCAGAATTAAGCAAACGTTGGGAAAAATTTGATGGTTTCGTACACGCTATCGCATTCGCACCAGGCGATCAATTAGATGGTGATTACGTAAACGCAGCAACTCGTGAAGGCTACCGTATCGCTCACGACATCAGTGCATTCAGCTTCGTTGCTATGGCACAAGCGGCACGTCCTTACTTAAATCCAAATGCAGCGTTATTAACCCTTTCTTACTTAGGTGCAGAGCGTGCAATTCCTAACTACAACGTCATGTGTTTAGCGAAAGCGTCTCTTGAAGCGGCAACTCGCGTGATGGCGGCTGATTTAGGTAAAGAAGGTATTCGTGTGAATGCGATTTCTGCGGGTCCAATCCGTACCTTAGCGGCATCAGGCATTAAAAACCTCAAGAAAATGCTTTCTGCATTTGAGAAAACCGCAGCATTACGCCGCACTGTTACTATCGAAGATGTGGGTAACTCTGCAGCATTCTTATGCTCTGATTTAGCATCTGGTATTACTGGTGAAATCGTTCACGTAGATGCAGGTTTCAGCATCACCGCAATGGGCGAATTAGGCGAAGAATAATTTTTCGTACAATCTATTTTTAGGCAGGCTTTTCAGTCTGCCTTTTCTCTTTTTTAAAATATAACTATGTTCCAAGATAATCCATTACTCGCACAACTTAAGCAACAAATCCACGATAGCAAAGAACACGTTGAAGGCGTGGTAAAAAGTACCGATAAAGCTTATGGTTTTTTAGAGTGCGATAAAAAAAGCTACTTTATTTCCCCACCAGCAATGAAAAAAGTGATGCACGGTGACAAAATCAAAGCCACCATTGAAAAGCAAGGCGATAAAGAGCAAGCTGAACCTGAAGAATTAATTGAGCCAATGCTCACTCGCTTTATTGCCAAAGTGCGGTTCAATAAAGACAAGAAATTGCAAGTTTTGGTTGATCACCCAAGTATCAACCAACCCATTGGCGCGCAACAAGCTAAATCCGTCAAAGAAGAATTACAAGAAGGCGACTGGGTCGTAGCAAATTTGAAAACGCACCCATTACGTGATGATCGTTTTTTCTATGCGACTATCAATCAATTTATCTGCCGTGCTGACGATGAATTAGCCCCTTGGTGGGTCACATTGGCACGTCATGAGCAATCTCGTCATCCTGTGCAAGGTGCAAAAAGTTATGAAATGTTAGATCAACAAACACGCGAAGATCTGATCGCACTTCATTTTGTCACGATTGACTCTGAAAGCACGCAAGATATGGATGATGCCCTTTATATCGAACCTATCGAGCAAAATGGTACGCAAACCGGCTGGCGATTAGTCGTTGCTATTGCGGATCCAACAGCTTACATTGCATTAGATTCACAAATTGAAAAAGATGCCAAACAGCGTTGTTTTACCAATTATTTGCCTGGCTTTAATATCCCAATGTTGCCTCGTGAATTATCTGATGAATTATGTTCATTAATGGCAAATGAAACTCGCCCTGCATTAGTGTGTTACATTGAAACGGATCTTGCCGGTAACATCACGGCTAAACCGCATTTTGTGTCTGCTTATGTGCAATCTAAAGCGAAATTAGTCTATAACAAGATCTCAGATTATTTAGAGCAAGTGCCTGATGCATGGCAACCGGAAACACCAGAAATTGCAAAGCAAATTGATTGGCTACATCAATTTACCAAAGCACGTATTCAATGGCGTAAAACGCATTCTCTTTTATTTAAAGAGAAACCGGATTACTCCTTTATTCTCGCTGAAAATGGCAAAGTGAAAGAAATTAAAGCGGAATATCGTCGTATTGCAAATCAAATCGTGGAAGAATCCATGATTATTGCTAATATCTGTGCGGCTCAATTCTTAGCTGAACAAGCGCAAACCGGTATTTTTAATACACACTCTGGGTTTGATAAGAAATTCTTAGAAAACGCGCATAATTTCTTAATGGCAAATTTAGCTAATGAAGAAAATCAAGCCGAGCTTGCAGAACGTTATTCGGTAGAAAATTTGGCAACCTTAAAGGGTTATTGCCAAATGCGTCATGATATTGAACCGATTGAAGGTGACTA
>JABZOY010000023.1:0-18323 GCA_015255025.1 Haemophilus sp. | reverse complement strand
TCGCTAAACCAGCAAATATTACGCGCAGCCATAATAAAGTCAGCGGCTTGCTCTGCGGTTAATTCTTCGATATCAGCTAAATCATCTACACCTTGCTCAGCAAGTTCTTCAAGCGTAGTAATTTGTTTTTCAGCTAATTTAAAGGCAATGTGACGATTCATCCCTTCAAGATTTAATAAACGATCTTCAATATTCGCTTTTTTCAAGGCTTCTTCTTCAGCTGCAGCCGCTGCAGTAATCGCATCTTTTGCACGACCTTGTAACTCTTCGATAAGATCTTCATCTTCTAAACCATCAATTGCAGTTAGCTCGCTTACTGGAACATAAGCCACTTCTTCTAAAGAAGTAAAACCTTCATCCACTAAAATTTGAGCAAACTCTTCATCAAGACCCAATTTATCCATGAATAAATTTAATACTTTGGTGTCTTCTGCTTGATGTTTTTCATTTAATTGTTCGGTAGTCATGACATTTAATGTCCAACCGGTTAATTGTGTCGCTAAACGTACATTTTGACCATTACGACCAATTGCTTGTGCTAAGTTGTCAGCATTAACCGCAATATCCATTGAGTGATTATCTTCATCCACAATGATTGAAGTTACATCAGCCGGCGCCATCGCGTTGATTACATATTGTGCCGGATTATCATCCCAAAGTACGATATCCACACGTTCGCCACCTAATTCATTGGTAATCGCTTGAACGCGTGCTCCACGCATACCTACACATGCACCTACTGGGTCAATACGTTTATCATTGGATTTCACTGCAATTTTTGCACGAGAACCTGGATCACGAGCCGCACCACGAATTTCAAGCATTTCTTCGCCGATTTCCGGTACTTCAATACGGAATAACTCGATTAACATTTCAGGTTTTGCACGAGTTACAAATAATTGTGCGGTTTTGCTTTCTGGATTCACTTTATAAAGTACACCACGAACACGATCGCCAGGGCGGAAATTTTCACGTGGAAGCATATCTTCACGCATAATTACGGCTTCAGCTTTATTGCCTAAATCTAAAATAATGCTTTCACGATTTACTTTTTTCACCGTACCAGTAACAATTTTGCCTTCTTCAGAACGGAATTGCTCAACCACTTTTGCACGCTCAGCTTCGCGGATTTTAGTGCTTATTACTTGGCGAGCAGTTTGCATTGCAATACGGTCAAATGCGATAGACTCAATTTGGTCTTCAACATAATCACCAAGTTGAACATTCGGATCTTCAAATTGTGCCGCTTCTAATGTCATTTCTTTTGTTGGCACTTTAACTTCATCAACCACCAACCAACGACGGAATGTATCAAATTCACCCGTTTTAGGGTTGATAGACACGCGAATATCGGTTTCATAGTCATATTTCTTCTTCGTTGAAAGTGCAATCGCACTCTCTAACGCTTCAAAAATCTTTTCACGTGGTAATAACTTCTCGTTAGATACTGCTTCAGCAGCTAACAAAATCTCTTTACTCATTTTCCTTTTTCTCCTTTAAAATTTTGCGATTACATTGGCTTTTTGAATGTTGCCAAAAATAAGAACTTGTTCCTGACCATCAACAATAAGTGTCAACATGTCATTTTCAATTTTTTCCAATTTACCTTGCCATTTACGACGATCTAAAACAGGAATACGTAAATGCACAGCGATATCCTCGCCCACATAACGTTGGAATTGTTCAAGCGTAAATAGTGGACGATCAAGACCTGGTGATGAGACTTCCAGGTTATATTTATCCGCAATGGGATCTTCTACGTCTAAAATCGCGCTCACTTGACGACTTACATCAGCACAATCATCAACGCCTACGCCACCGTCTTTATCAATGAATAAACGCACGGTCATAAAACGACCTGCACGTTGGCATTCAATCCCCCAAAGTTCGCAGCCTAAGTCTTCTACTGCACCTTGAAGCATCTCTTGCAATTTTTGTTCTAATGTTGCCAATTTTTGCTCCTAATCTTAAAATTCAGACATAAAAAAAGGGTTAGGTTCGTCAATGAACCTAAGCCCAGTTTCTAAATTTCTCGTACAAAAAAACCCCAAATTTGGGGTTCTTTTTACTGAACTTGTTATTGGTTGCGGGGGCCGGATTTGAACCGACGGCCTTCGGGTTATGAGCCCGACGAGCTACCAAGCTGCTCCACCCCGCGTCCGAAATATGCGGTGTATTATAGTGATCTAAATCAAAAGATCAAGCGATTTCTGCTAATTTTCTTGAAAACGTAAGATTTTTTGACCGCACTTTGTTTTATCTAAAGTGAGAGTTAGAATCCAAAGCCCGTGCCTAGACCAACCCCAACGCCTACACCATTACTGCCGCCACCGGCGCCAACACCAACAGAACAAGCACTCACTAAAGCACTTAATACAGCCACTAAAAATAATTTTTGCATAGATTTTCCTTTGTTAAATGTTCAAATAACCGATAAACGGCCAATAGGTCCGTTCTTGCAATCGGTTTGAACGGAAGTAAAAGATAATAAAGCCAACGAAATCTTCTCACATAAGACAACATATCAGTCCAATAAGTTGTCGGGCAATGAGATTTATAATAATCAAATAATTCATCAAGCTTTTCATCATCTAAGCTTTTCACACGACATAAACTGTCTAAAAATGCCAGCATATCACGTGTAATCAACCAGTGCTCATTATGGCTTTTTGAATGGGATTCAAAGTCCATAAAACTAATCTGACCATCTCTCCATGCAATATCTCGTATGGCTGGACGACCATGAAAAATGCCTTGTTGATGAAGACTAATCAATATCTCCATCGCTGAATGCAAAATATGTGATTTTTCTGCCCAAGACAATTTTTCATCATTCAGCCAGATGTTTAATGTTGGCCCCGCATCTTCCAATACTAAATAATCATCTCCGAAATCACATAATTTAGGTACTGGTGCACCAATATTATTCAGGTGCTGAAGAATCTCACATTCTTCTTTAAAATGTTGCTTTGGATGCGGTTTTAATAATAACCATATCCCTTTTAATTGCTCGGGTTGTTTTAACCAATAATGTTTCCCTAAATATTCAAATTGGAAAACACGTTCCCCACGGTGTTCTTTAAGAAGCATTTGTACATGGGCTTTAAACAACAAACTCATATTCTCTTACCTAAAATTTTTATTGTATAGTGAAAAGATAAGAGATACATTCTACAAAATTTTTATTCTTTTTCAATCAAGGAGAAAAATATGCATTTTTTCAAAAAAGTGCTTACCGTGCTGACATTAGGTTTCTGCACGCTATCTGTACAAGCTTCCCCTTTTAGCATCAGCGAACAACAAATTAACCAATATTTAAGTGAAAAAGGCACGATTAATGACAAACTCGGTATTCCAGGATTATTTTCTGTCGATTACGCACTGAAAGATTTAGTGACTCAAATCGGGCAAACAGAAAGTAATCGTGTTGAAATGAGTGGTTTGGCTGATACGCTTATTCGTTTATCTGGTAAAACCTATCCGGCTAAATTGCATTTAACCTTTGATGCGGTTCCTGAATATAACGCACAGGAAGGAGCGCTCTATTTAAAAAATCTGCGCATTTTACGCTGGTCTGGTGAACCGAATAGTGTGATGGATCAACTCCAAGATGTCATGCCGCTATTAAGCGATGGTGTGGCAGCACTATTAAGTCGTATGCCAGTTTATACCTTGGATGAAAGTGATATGAAACAAATGCTGATTAAGAAATTTGCCAAAGAAATTAAAGTTGAAAAAGGTCGATTAGAATTAATTGGTGGAATGTTTTAAAAATAAGGGCGTATTAAACGCCCTTTTTTTATAACTCAATGATAGCTCGTAAACCTTGAATTTGCCCGTTAGATTCAATGTTTTCTAATCGGAAACGATAGTGATGCAATTCTGCTATTCTTGCCACAATAGACAATCCAAGCCCACTTCCCTTTTCATTTTGTCCTGCGGGACGATAAAAACGCTGCCCTAATTTTGCTAATTCTTCTGGCGCAACACCACCGCCATTATCTTCAATAAAAATTTTACGTGGCTGTAAAATCACACGAACCAGAGTGCCTTGAGGACAATATTTTATGGCATTATCCAATAAGTTTCGTAGCATTTGTGCAAGTAATAATGGCTGCCCTTGCTTAACGGCAGGATCTCCCTGATGCTCAAACTGTAATTCGATTTGGCGTTGTTGTGCACTAAAATATAAATCACCAATAAGCGAAGTGATAATTTCCGACCAATGAATATCAGCAAGGTTATCTAATTCTTTGAGATTCTCTAAGCGGGAAAGCGTAAGAAGCTGTTCGATTAATTGAGTTGCCCGATCGATACCTTGGGTTAAATGCGCTAAAGCCGTTTCACGTGTTTGTACATCATCTTCTGCCAACTGTGCGACTTCTGTTTGAATACGTAATGCCGCTAATGGACTACGTAATTCATGTGCTGCATCAGAAACAAAGCGGCGCTCCCGTTCCAACTGCTCACTAGTACGTGTGAAAAATTGATTTAAGTTTTGGACTAACGGTAGAATCTCTGTTGGCACATCATCAGTTTCTAATAACGATACATCACCTGGTCGGCGAGCTTGTACGTTTCGACTCAATCGATTAATTGGTTTTAATGCACGATAAATCACAATAAACGCGACCAATAAGAGTACTGGTAATCCGGCAAACCAAATTCCTGTTTGGCTGAAAACCATTTTATTGACTAACTCTTCACGATATTCTAACTCTTGACCTACGGCGATCACCAATTCACCATTGCCAACAGGTTGCCAATAAATCAGCCATTCATCGTCATCATCTAAAATATGCGCTTTACTAAATCCGGTTTTATTTTGGAAAATAAATTTGTCGCCATTATCACCATCGGTTAATAATCTTTCACCTTTGTTAGAAAATATGGCAAAGGCCAATGCATCATTATCATAATGACGTTTCTGTGGTTTAAATCCACCACGCGGAAAGTTAGCATTTTCATCTAATAAGACATTTTTTAAATCAGAGGTTGCTAAACGCTCAGCAAAAAGCACTTGTTGTGCATTAAACACATCTTTAGCTTCTTTTTTGACGACCGTCCATGCAACAGCTGTGGCAATGCACCACACGCAAAGTGCGGTCACACTTAAACCGATTAAGAGACGAAAACTCAGTCGTTTATTTTTCATTAACTTGTCCTAAAGCATAGCCTACGCCATGTACAGTACGAATAAATTGTTTACCCAGCTTTTGACGCAAATTATAAATATGTACGTCCAATGCACCGCTACTTAATTCTTCATCCCAATTTGATAGCTTTTCTTCAATGGTCGCACGTGAAAGCACTCGTTCTTTATTCAGCATAAAAAGCTCAAGCAATTTATATTCACGCCCGGTTAATGTAATTTCATCTTCATTCAACCAAGCCTTACGTTGAGCAGGATCGAGTTTTACATTGCCATGCTCAATCTGCGGTTTAACTTGCCCATAACGACGACGAATTAGTGCCTGTAATCGCACCACCACTTCAGCTAAGGCAAAGGGTTTACAAAGATAATCATCTGCACCTTGTTGAATGCCTTTAATGCGCTCATCCAATGTATCACGTGCAGTTAAAATCAATACAGGTACATCTTGATTATTTGAACGCCATTGTTTTAATACATCCAAACCATCCAGTTTAGGCAGGGTTAAATCCAATACCACCGCATCATAAGGCGCGCCGACTAAGGCATTTAATCCACTTTGCCCATCGGTAAACCAATCTACAATAAAGCCTGATTTTGTTAAACCAATTTGCAGACCATTGCCGATGAGCGCATCGTCTTCTACTAATAAAACTCGCATAATATTGACCGAACTTTTCTCTTTCTCAAAACGAAAAAATGGCGGGCTTTTGCCCACCACTTCAAATTATATGAATTATTGCGCTTTTTCAACGCTAATTACTTCAAGCTCTGGTTTTTCAAAAGGTTCATTATCCAATTTACCGTAAACGCGGATTTTATCCTGAGGTCCCACATTTAAACCATTCCAAACGCGCTTTTTAATTTCTAATTTGATTTGGTCTGTGCCATCGGTGAAAACATATTCATCACCATCAATTTGTTGAGTGATGTTACCGACTAAGGTAATCATAGAATTATCTTTCGCAGATAATGCTTGTTTAACAGTCAATTGTTGACCTTGATCACCACCTTGGAAGCCACCTTGTGCAGTGTTGCCATTAAAACCAGCAAATGCTGCTGAAGTAGATAAAGCTAAAAGGGTTGCTAAAGCAAATTTTTTCATCATGTTCTCCTAAATAGAATTAAGCATAAATTAATCATGTTTCAAAGCGAAGGATTATCCTCATTGCCGCCTTGTTGATGCTTATTAAACACAACAAATCTTAATGAAATCTTAAGCAACCTTAAGATTTTTAAATTTTTTTAAAATCACCAACAAAATCGCTCATTCACCAAGTTATCTTGGCGTTCTTTTTCCCATTTCGCTTTATTTTCAGGATTAGCAAAATAGCGGTCTTGCTCAACTAAACGTGCATCAAGTTTTGCTTCTGCTTCTTTTAACGCTTGTTTTCTATCTGGATGCTTGCTTGGTAATTGAGGTAAAAACACCGCCTGATACGGATGATTTTTAGCCCAGTCAATCGCATCTTGCGCCGCTTTGTGTTGCTTGTTCAAATCACAGAACGCATATGGATTAACATGCTGTCCCACTAATTGCCCAAATGCTGTGTTATTCGATACTGTTAATTTATCTAAATCCAACACATATAACGCGGTGATTAAACGGTTTTGTCCACGATAAAACCATTTTACTGCTTCATCACGTAAGCCAAAATCATAAGCACGAGCAGAAAGCGCAAACATTGTCATCGGAGAAACAAAATCCACTTTTTTCTCAATAATATTGACCGCACTTTCAAAATCTTTTTGTGTATTTTTCAGTAATAACGCATCAATATCTTTGTTCACATTAATCTGTTCAAGTCGCCCATCTCTGGCATCGTAATAAGGCTTTACATACATATCAATATGCTTAACCGGCTCTTTTGAAATGGTGCTACAAGCCGTTAATAAAAGTGCAGTTGAAATCCACGTTAATTTTAGAAAGGTTCGCATGATCTTCCCTTATGATGAATATTAGCTCGCTATATTACAACAAAAGAGCCGTGAGTTTTACTTCTCTTTCTTCTATAATGAACAAAATTTTGTTTTATTTTGTTTCATGAAAATCCATCTTATTCAGCGCCAAATCACCTTAGATTTCGATAACCAAACTTCTCTGCTTAACTTTTTAGAACAACATCAAATTCACCATGAATATCAATGTCGTTCAGGTTATTGTGGTTCTTGCCGCGTGAAGATCAAAAAAGGCAAGGTTTCCTACGCTGAAGCGCCCCTTGCCTTTATTCAACCCGATGAGATTCTACTGTGTTGTTGTCGGGTGGAAAGTGATTTGGAAATAGAACTATAAGATGTAAATTTTATATAGCTAAAAATTTTACTAATTGTAATAGTATAAGTTCAAAAGCTCTCATGCGCTTGTTTCTTATTTTGTTTTCTCACCTACAAGAAAATATCCACAAAAGTAGATAATAAATAAAGCTCCCCATATTCTAAAAGAAAGAATCAAGTAATCTTTATTGGTAAATAATTCAAATTAATCTATTTCACCAGTAGAAAAGAACCTGTCTATAAAGACTATTAATTGCAATCCAAGTAGCATGAAAAATGAGTTTCTAAATGCAACCATTATATATTTCATTATTTTCCTTTCTTTCGTTTCTTCTTTTTAGTTCTAGTTTTTTTGACATCATCTTTTTTATCTTCCCCATAAATGAGAGGTGAGTAATAAGAAATTAGAAGAGCCGAAAAAAACAAAAAAGCCCCCCACACCACAAAATAATGAAAAAATTTTTCTGTACTAAATTCAATTTTCCCACTAAGTAAAAGAGTCAAATAAATCATGATAGTGGACAAAATAGAAGCAATAGCTATTCTAATAATTTTATTTATTGTCATTATTTATCTCTATTTTAATTTATCTGATGTACTAAGCTTAGGGGGAAGGGATACTTCCATACACAAATAAAAACATAACGATCTACACAAAATGAATAGATCGTTATTTGATCGGCGAATTTTAAAATTAAGTCTACTCTATAAATTATTCAAATCCAACACGTCTGTCATATCAAACAATCCGTGAGATTGTTTTTCTAACCATTTACCTGCACGCACTGCACCATTCGCAAAGGTCATACGGCTTGATGCTTTGTGAGCAATTTCAACGCGCTCACCGATATCTGCAAACCAGACACTATGTTCACCTACTACATCTGAGGCACGAATGGTAGAGAAACCAATTTCATCACGTTTACGTTCGCCTGTAATGCCTTCACGACAAAATACGCCATGCGTTTTCAAATCACGTCCAAGGGTTTTCGCAATGTGTTCGCCCATAGAAAGTGCGGTACCAGATGGTGCATCCACTTTGTGGCGGTGGTGTGCTTCAATGATTTCGATATCGCAATAATCGCCCATCACTTTGGCGGCTTTTTCTAATAGTTTAAACACCAAATTCACCCCTACACTGAAGTTGGATGCAAATACAATGGCAATTTTTTCCGATGCAGCTTGAATTGCGGCTTTGCCTGCATCATCAAACCCCGTGGTGCCAATCACCATCTTTTTGTTATTAGCGACACAAAATGCGATATGCTCAAGCGTGCCTTCTGGACGCGTGAAATCAATCAGCAAATCAAAGTTGTCTTTTTCTGCATTTAAATCATCTGATACTTTGATACCTAATGCACCAATACCCGCAAGCTCGCCAGCATCTGCGCCAACTAAAGAGGAACCTTTACGTTCAAAAGCGGCACCTAATTCAGCCCCTTCTGCATTATGTACGGCTTGAATTAATTGACGCCCCATTCTTCCGCCAGCACCGGCGATCGCAATTTTTAATGTCATGTTTTATCCTTTTTTATCAAATTAAAGCGTGTTGAACGCCACTATAAATTAAATAGATTCCGAAGAAAATAAAAATCAGCCCTGCTGCATTATCAATATAGCGACTATATTGGCTATAAAACTGTTTTGCAACAGAACGAGAGAAAAGCACCGAAATGATGTAGAAATATAAAAAGGTTTCTACGGTAATCACGGCAAGTGCGGTCAAAATTTGTGATGTTTCGGTAATATTCACTAAAACCAGTGACATCACACTGCTGAAATAAATCACAACTTTAGCATTAGATAAATTGACCAATAAGCCTTTCATAATGCTCGTTAAAGTCGATTGATTTATCATATTTGCATTCTGTTTTTCATCAAAGACTGCATTGGTTTTCACTTTTGCCATTTTAATGCCGAGATAAACTAAATACGACCCACCAAGCATCATCACAATACCTTGAATAATTGGCATGGTGGCAAAAATAATGGCGAGCCCTAAAACAGCAGCCGTTGCCCAAATTAATACACCAATGGTAATCCCAATCACGCCACCAATGGCTTCTCGACGAGAACTCATCGCTGAAACTCGGCTGACATAGAAAAAATCAGGGCCAGGCGAAAGCAAGCCAACAAGATGAATAATCATCAAATTTAGCATGGCAAGCCTACAATACGTAATATCGCAATCACGATAACAGCATAAACTGCCGCTAAAACATCATCCACCATAATCCCAAAACCGCTTTCCAATTTTTGGTCAAAATAGCGAATAGGATAAGGTTTTAAAATATCGAAGAAACGGAAAAGTACAAAGGCAATCAAAATCCAAGGGAACGACAAAGTTGGAATCGAGGCTAACACAATAAACACCCCAACAAATTCATCCCAAACAATGGAACCGTGATCATGAACACCCATATCATCTGCGGTTTTTTGACATAAATAACAGCCAAGCGCAAAGCAAAGTGCGGTCAAAATTAAGAAGATTTTTAGACCAAGACAAGCTAATAATGCCGAACCTAAAATCGTTCCGGCTAAACTTCCCCATGTACCCGGTGCAGGACGAATGAGTCCTGAACCGAAACCTAATGCAAGTAAATGAACTGGATTTTTTAAGCTAACTCTATCAAGTGGTGAACTCTTCATTATTTATCCTTAAAATGATCGAAACCAGACGGTGCTTGATAATTGATTACACGTCCATCTTTTAAAAAAGTAATCTGATTGTTATTTTGCTGAACAATTTTTCCGATACAAGTGCAAGGTATATTCAACGATTGAGATAACGTCTCAATCTCAGATTTTTTATTTGCGGGAACCGTAAAGCAAAGCTCATAATCTTCCCCGCCACTTAATGCAAACACTTCTGCTTTTTCTAAGCTATATGTTTTTTTGAGTGATGTAGATAAAGGCAAGAAGGATAAATCAATCTCTGCAGAACATTGGCTTCTCGTTAAAATATGTCCTAAATCAGCGACAAGACCATCTGAAATATCAATGCATGAATGCGCTACATCCATTAAGGCTTGACCTAATTCAACGCGTGGCATTGGGTGAAAATGACGTTTTACTAAAAATTCAGTATCAAAATCGACCGCACTTTTACCTTGTAAGATCCAATTTAAACCTGCCGCACTATCACCTAACGTGCCCGATACATAAATTAAATCACCAACCTTCGCGTTATGTCGGAATAAAGCCTTTCCTTTTGGTACGAAACCTTGTGCCGTAATGGTTATAGAAAGTGGACCTTTCGTTGTATCGCCACCAATTAATGTTACATCATATTGATTTAATGTATCAAACAGACTTTGACTAAAGTGGCTCAGCCAGTTTTCATCAACTTTAGGTAATGTGAGTGCAAGAGAAATCCAAGCGGGTTTCGCCCCCATAGCAGCTAAATCACTTAGATTTGTCGCGATAGCTTTATACGCTAAATCTTGGGGAGAAATGGAAGATAAAAAATGCGTGCCTTCGACCATTGTATCGGTGGTGATCGCAAGCTGATAGCCTTCTGGAATATGAGTGATCGCACAATCATCCCCAATACTGAAATCAATAAAGTGTTGATTGCCTTTTTGTATTGAGAAATATCGCCCTATAAGATCAAATTCACCCGTACTCATTTTATCTGCGCACCAAAAAACAAAGGGCAGACATTTGTCTACCCTACATTTGAATAATTATTTGCGACCTAATGCAGGAGCGACTTTATCCAATACACCGTTAATGTATTTATGGCTTTCATCTGCACCAAACACTTTCGCTACTTCAATCGCCTCGTTAATCGCCACTTTATACGGCACATCTGGCTCAAATTGAAGTTCGTAAACCGCTAAACGTAAAATCGCTTTTTCAATCGGATCTAATTCATCCAATGTGCGATCTAAATAATGGCTCATTGAAAAATCAACAGCGTCCACATTCGCGACAGTTTGACGGAAAAGGCGGCTAAAATAAGGTTTATCCACACCTTTTAAATCTTGATCCACCACAAAAGTGAGTTCCACTTGTTCTGGTGCATTACCAGAGAGCGCCCAAGAATATAATGCTTGAACCGCACATTCTCTCGCTCTACGACGTGGCGATACTTTTTTTACAGGTTCTTTTTTCTCTGTCATTGGAATTATGCCGCATCAATTTGTTGTAAAAGGTTCACCATTTCAAGTGCAGTTAATGCTGCTTCTGCACCTTTGTTACCTGCTTTGGTCCCTGCGCGCTCGATAGCTTGTTCAATGTTTTCAGTTGTTAAAACACCGAATGCGACTGGAATTTCAGCTTGCATTGCGACTTGACCTAAACCGCTGCTTGCTTCGCCAGCCACATATTCAAAGTGAGCTGTACCACCACGGATTACCGTACCTAGTGCGACGATTGCATCAAATTTTTTGCTTTCAGCTAAACGACGTGCTACTAATGGAAGTTCATACGCACCTGGTGCACGAACGATTGTAATATTCTCATCTTTCACTTGGCCGATACGTTTTAATGCATCTACCGCACCTTCTAATAAACTTTCATTAATAAAACTGTTAAAACGAGCAATCACTACTGCGATTTTAGCATTTGGTGCAGCTACCGCACCTTCTAAAACTTTCATACTTTTTCCTAATCTGAATGAACAATAAATTTGACGGTGGATTTTAGCATAAAAAGAAACCCTGTGGAAATAATCCGACAGGGTTTTCTATGAGTGGAAAAGAACTTACTTCTCAAGTTTTAACGGTTCAATTTTCCAGATATTTTTCGCATATTCAAGAATTGTACGGTCTGATGAGAAGAAGCCCATGTTCACCATATTTTGAATGGTACTTGCTATCCATACATCACGATCTTGATATTTTTTATCTACTGCTTTTTGCGCTTCCACATAACTGCGGAAATCAGCAAAAGATTGATAATAATCGTGGTACTGTAAACCTTGAATGAGAGTGTGATAACGGTTCGGTTCTTCCGGCGAGAAATCACCACGGATAATTTGGTCAATAACTTCACGTAATTGCTCATCATTTTGATAATAATCAAACGGACGATAACCTTCGCGACGTAATGCTTCCACTTGTTCAACCGTATTACCAAAGATAAAGATGTGGTCTTCACCAACATTATCTAAAATCTCAACGTTCGCTCCATCAAGCGTACCCAATGTTAACGCACCATTTAAGGCAAACTTCATGTTACTGGTACCTGATGCTTCTGTTCCTGCAAGAGAGATTTGCTCAGAAATATCTGCCGCTGGAATGATTAATTGTGCAAGACTTACGCTGTAGTTCGGAATAAAGACAACTTTTAAACGACCTTTTAAGCGTTCATCATTATTGATAACATTCGCGACATCGTTAATTAAACGAATGGTTTGTTTTGCTGCATAGTAAGCTGAAGCCGCTTTACCCGCTAAAATGAACACACGTGGCTGCCAATCTTTTTCTGGATGAGCAAGCATTTCGTTGTAACGAGCAATAATGTGTAACACATTAAGCATTTGACGTTTGTATTCGTGAATACGTTTTACTTGTACATCAAATAAAGCATGTGGATCTAAATCAATATCAAGTGTTTTCTTCACATATTGTGCTAATTTCACTTTGTTATCGTATTTAATATCCGCAACTGCACGCTTAAATTCACCTTTATCTGCAAAGGCTTTAAGTTTTTCAATTTGGCTTAAATCGCAACGCCATTCAGAACCAATATATTGATCAAATAAAGCCGCTAATTTCGGGTTTGCTACGGCAAGCCAACGACGCGGTGTCACACCGTTTGTTACATTGGTGAAACGTTCTGGATAGATACGAGCAAAATCAGCAAAGGTTGATGTCACCATAAGATCTGAGTGAATTGCCGCAACACCGTTCACTTTATGAGAACCGACAACAGACAACCATCCCATGCGCACTTTACGTTGATATCCTTCTTCGATAAGTGAAACGCGACGGATAAAATCCATATCAGTCGTGACATACGTTTTCACATATTCAAGGAAATGATCATTAATTTCAAAAATCATTTGTAAGTGACGCGGTAAGATCTTCGCCATCATTTCTACCGGCCAGGTTTCTAATGCTTCAGACATCAAAGTATGGCAAGTATAAGAGAAAATACGACGAGTCACATCCCAAGCGTTTTGCCATGAGTAACCGTGTAAATCGATTAAAATACGCATCAACTCAGGAATCGCTAATGCCGGGTGGGTATCATTCAAGTGAATCGCCACTTTATCAGCAAGATTATTCAATGTACCGTGTGTTCTTAAATGGCGACGGAGAATATCTTGCAAAGATGCAGATACCAAGAAGTACTCTTGACGTAAACGTAACTCACGACCATTCCAGGTAGAATCATCTGGATAAAGTACGCGAGAAAGGTTTTGGTTAGCTGAACGCGTTGCCACCGCCGCTAAGTGATCACCACGGTTAAACTCCGCTAAATCGAACACCTCACCACCATGCGCAGACCATAAACGTAAGGTTGATGCCGAGTCATTTTTATAACCTGGAATCATTTGATCGTATGCAAGTGCGGTCACTTTTTCAGCCGGATTCCAGATACATTTTTTATCTTCAAAATAGATATGACCACCAAAATCAATACTGAAACGTTTTGATGGACGCATAAATTCCCAAGGTGCCCCTTTTTCCAACCAATCATCCGGACGTTCAACTTGTTGACCATTTTCAATTTTTTGACGGAACATACCGTATTCATAACGAATACCGTAACCCATCGCTGGAATGGCTAATGTTGCCAGTGAGTCCATAAAGCAAGCAGCAAGGCGACCTAATCCCCCGTTACCTAAACCAGGATCCACTTCTTTTTCAATAATCTCTTCCAAATTAACATTTAATTCAGCCAGAGCTTTTTCTGCCACGTCATAAACACCTTCTGCGATCATCGCATTAGAAAGTGTACGGCCGATTAAGAATTCCATAGAAAGGTAATAAACACGACGAGTTTCTTCTGCGCGAGATTGACGAGCGGTGGTAATCCAGCCTTCAGTCACTAAATCACGTACCGCATGAAGTGTCGCATTTAGCCAGTCGCGTTGACTCGCCTCTTTTGGTGAACGACCAATTAAAAAAATTAATTTATAAACAATTGCTTTTTTCACGCCTTCAACATCAAGACTTGGTCGATTGTAGAGAAATGGCGAATCAAAATTGTCCATGATCATAGAAAGTAAAACCTCAATAAAAAAATCGCGCAAATTTTAAGCTTTTTTACGAAAAAAACAACAAAAATCCCCCTTCAAAGGCGATTATTTTGAAGAGGGAGTCAATCCATTGAATTATGAATTTAAAATGCCTAAATAGAGCTGCTCATATTGAGTGGCCGCATTTTCCCAACTAAAGTCCTGCGCCATGGCATTATTACGCACCATCGCCCAAACACGTTGTTTTTGCCACAAAGCAAAGGCATGCTGGATAGCACTTCGTAAATCATCTGCTTCGGCTTTCTGGAATACAAAGCCCGTTGCGGTGCGCGCTTTAATGGTTTCGCTTGTACTGTTGGTCACTGTATCAGCTAATCCTCCCGTCGCACGAACAAGCGGCAATGTACCATATTGCAACCCATATAATTGAGTTAATCCACAAGGTTCAAAACGGCTTGGAACTAAAATCACATCACCACCGGCAACCATTAAATGTGAAAGCGCTTCATCATAACCAATTTTTACTGCGATATTTTCTGGGTAACGTTGTGCTAATTGGCAAATTCCCTCTTCCAAATGTTTCGCACCAGAACCGAGAATAGTTAATTGACCACCTTGTTTAACAATTTCATCCGCTGTGGCAATCAGTAAATCCACGCCTTTTTGTTCTGTTAAGCGAGTCACCATCACAAATAAGAGTGCATCAGGTTGTTGTGGTAAATTAAAATAAGCTTGTAAATCCGCTTTATTTTTCTTCTTACCCGCGATGGATTTCAATTTATAGTGATGCTGAATATAAGCATCACAACTTGGATGCCAAATTTCTTGATCAACACCATTTAAAATCCCCACCAACTTGCCAGCTTCACGTAAACCTGTTAACAAGCCTTGTAAGCCATAAGCAAAGTCTGGTGTGGTAATTTCTTTCGAATAAGTTGGACTCACTGCTGTGACCATATCAGAATAATAGAGACCTGCTTTCAAATATGAAATTTGGCCAAATAACTCTAAACCATCAACATGGAACATCCCTTCTGGCAATCCAATTTCATGTAAATGGCGATGAGCGAATTGTCCCTGATAAGCCAAGTTATGAATCGTAAATACCGATTTTGCTGGACGGCCTTTATTGAAGAGATAAGCGGCGGCTAAGCCCGCATGCCAATCGTGGGCATGAATCACTTCAGCTCTCCACCAACTATCTAAGCCTGTCGCAAGCTCGGCTCCCACCCAGCCTAATAAAGCAAAGCGTTTATAGTTATCAGCATAATCGTTGTAATCGGTATCATGATAAGGATTCCCTTCCCGCCAATAGAGATGTGGTGCATCAATCAGATAAATTCCTACGCCATTGTATTCGCCATAACGCAATACAACATGACCAGCAAAATTATCAAATTCTGTGACGACATGCGTATTCTCAATGCCCGCTGAAATTTTTGGATAAGCCGGCAACAAAATACGTGCATCAATACCAATTTCTTTTTGTGCAAAAGGCAATGCCCCTAAAACATCGGCAAGTCCGCCAGTTTTGAGTAAGGGATACAGCTCCGAGCAAACATGTAAAACTCTCATAATTTTCCTTTTATACTTAAAATTGTGCTGTCATTAATAACAGCACAATCTTTTTAGTTCACTTAAAACACTGTCAAAATTGACCGCACTTTAGTCCAAATGTTCTTCGTTCGTAACTTCTTCACCCTGCAATTTTTTCAACATTGTTGAGGTTACAAGTACAACTTTACCGGTAGAACTTACACGGAAGCGTTTACTGTCAAGGGCTTTGTCCACACCGATTTCCATACCATCTGGAATAATACAATGGCGATCAATAATACAATCTTTCAATGTACAATTTTTACCGATTTGTACTTGCGGTAACACGACACTGTGATCAACAGAAGAGCCTTCATCAATTTTGACTCTATCAAACAACACCGAGTTACTAATAGATGCATCGGTAATCACACAGCCACCACCTATAAGCGAGTTATCTACCGGTTTGACATTCGCTTTTTTATAGAAGAATTTAGATGGATAAGCCTGCACTGGATTACCACGAATTGGCCAGCTTTGATCATAAATATCTAATTGTGGATGCTCTGAAACTAAATCGATATTCGCTTGCCAGAAACTATCGAGTGTACCCACATCACGCCAGTAAATTTCACCTTCAGTGTTTCGGCCCATACAAGAACGGCTGAATGGATGCGCATAAAGCACGCCTTCTTCCAAGCATTTTGGCAAGACATCTTTGCCAAAGTCATGAGATGTGCAAGGTGTGTTTACTTCTCTATCTAGCATTTTATAGAGATATTCTGCATCAAAGACATAAATCCCCATGGAAGCTAATGAAATGTCTGGTTTACCAACCATTGCTGGTGGATCTTTTGGTTTCTCAACGAAGGCTTTCACTTTAAGGTTTTCGTTTACCGCCATGACACCAAATTCACTCGCTTCAGAACGCGGTACCTCAATACAACCTACTGTACATTTTGCTCCACTTCTCACGTGATCCATCAACATGACACTGTAATCTTGTTTATAAATATGGTCACCTGCAAGAATCAAAATGTATTTTGGACGATAGTGATTACGGATAATCGCCATATTTTGATACACCGCATCCGCTGTACCACGGTACCACGTAGAATCATCAATTTGTTGACGGGCAGGTAACATATCAACGAATTCACCACGCTCTTGCGGTAAGAATGACCAACCTGTTTGTAAATGGCGTAATAAAGAGTGAGCGGCATACTGGGTCACGACACCAATGCGATTCAGGCCTGAGTTAATACAGTTGGAAAGCGCAAAATCAATAATGCGACGATTACCGCCAAAATATAACGCAGGTTTAGCACGTTTATCGGTTAATTCATGTAAACGGGAACCACGACCACCAGCCAAAATAAGCACTAAAGTATCTTTAACTAATTCATATTTATTAAGATCACTTTTCATAACAAACTCCATCGTTTTCATCATCCATATGTTCCAACACTTCAAATGCTATACCGCTCACATCACATTGTTGAATCACGCTATTTTCAGTTTCGGCAATCTTTTTCCATTTACCCTTTGGCAAATAAAAAGATTGCGGTTCAGTTTTTGCATTAATTAAGAAAAGATATTTGCCGTCCAACATAACTTGTAGGGCTTTGCTTTCCCGATTATGCCAATCGTCTAGTGTCATAGGGTTTCCCCCAGTATTCAACCACTCGACATTTTCATCCGACCACCAAGCCTCCTGTTGCAAACTTTGAATTTTTTTTCGAAATGCAATGGTTTGCTTGGTAAAGTCAAATAAGGTTTGGTTAAAATCATCCCACTTTAACCACGTAATTTCGTTATCTTGGCAATAGGCATTGTTGTTGCCATATTGGCTGTTGCCGAACTCATCTCCAGCAAGCAGCATGGGTACACCATTTGCCAGTAATAAAGAGCCTAACAAACCTTTTTCTGATAAAACACGGTTATTTTCGACCGCACTTTGCCATTCATCGGCTAAATCCAGTTGAGAACCTTCAATCCCATGATTGTAGCTATAGTTTTCATTCCGTCCGTCACGGTTCTCTTCACCGTTAGCTTCATTGTGTTTATGGTTATAGCTCACTAAATCTCGCAACGTAAAACCATCATGGGCAGTAATAAAATTCAAGCTACCATGCGGTAATCGCCCTTCTCGCTTAAAAATATCGCTAGAGCCAGCAAAACGCTCTGCAAAGGCCCCCACTTCACCAC
>JABZOY010000022.1:0-19191 GCA_015255025.1 Haemophilus sp. | reverse complement strand
ATTCCCCGTAAACCATCAGGACGACCGCCGATGAAACCCAAATATGCAAAAATGCCACCGCCACCCAAAACTGAAGAAGACCGTTTACGCCTGAGAATTTTACAGCTTGAAGCGGAGGTGGCCTACCTAAAGGAGTTGAGAAGGCTCAGACTTCAGGACGAAGCCGAGCAACGGAAATTATCCAAAGGTTAAGAACACGCTATCCGTTAAAATGGCTTTTAGGCTTTGCACAGTTAGCGCGTAGTACGTTTTTTGCGAAACTTCAGATTAAACCGGATAAGGATGAGCCGCTTAAAAAGGCCATTAAACGCATCAAAGCCAATCATCCTGATTATGGCTACCGACGTGTTCATGCCTACTTGCCAGGCATGAATCATAAAAAAGTCCAACGTTTAATGCAGACACTTGGGCTTCAAGTGCGGTCAAGAAAAAGCAAGAAATTTACGACCTATCGAGGCACGATAGGGGTGATTGCACCGAATCATCTTGAACGCGATTTTAGTGCAACGGCCCCGAAACAAAAATGGGTAACTGATATCACCGAGTTTAAGGCGAAAGATGGGAGTAAAGTCTATTTATCTCCAATTTTAGACTTATTTAACAATGAGGTAGTCTCCTATAATCTCAGCTATTCCCTAAACTGGGCGAAAGTAGAGGACATGTTAATGCAAGCCGTCAAAGGATTAAATAAGGCTTGTGGTGTCATTTTGCATTCAGACCAAGGCTGGCAATATCAAATGGTAGCTTATCGTCGAATCTTGGCTGAACATGGCATCATTCAAAGTATGTCGAGAAAAGGGAATTGCTTAGATAACGCCGCAATGGAAAGTTTCTTTGGGCGATTAAAAACAGAATGTTTTTATGGTCGGGAATTTAACAGTAGAGAGGAGATAGTTGATGCTGTCAGAGATTATTTGGATTACTATAATCACCGACGGATTCAACTAAAATTAAAAGGACTGAGTCCGATACAATATCGAAAACAATCCTTTAAATAACAGTCTAACTTTTTGGGGTCAGATCAATACACTAAATATTCTTCAATTTCAGCCTGTAATTCAGCAATTGAATGATAAGTCCGAGAGTAAAAACACTCTGATTTTAGTATCGCAAAAAAACTTTCAATCACCGCATTATCATAGCAATTTCCTCGGCGGCTCATATTTTGCAGCGCTTTGTGATAAAGCGAAGGAGTGGAATATGATTGCATATAGATTTTTTTACCTTAGAAAAGAGGGCGAAACAGTATTTTTTAGCTCTTTATTATTGGTTATAACAATGGATTTCAGTCAATTTCTTTAAAAATTTTACAAAAATCTGTAAGAAATCGGATTATCCGCCGTCTAACCTTATGTAACGTTAATTTTCACCTCATAAGGAAAAACAATGAAACTATCAAAAACATTTCTATTCATTACCGCACTTTGCTGTGCAACACCAACTTTAGCAATACAAAATTCAACATCATCATCTGGAGAACAAAAAATGGCAATGGAAAATACGCAAAACATTCGAGAAATTTATCTTGCTGGTGGCTGTTTCTGGGGTATGGAAGCATATATGGAGCGTATTCACGGTGTGAAAGATGCGATTTCTGGCTATGCCAATGGTAATACGGAGAAAACCAGTTATCAGATGATTGGGGTAACCGATCACGCAGAAACGGTAAAAGTCACTTACGATGCAAATCAAATTTCGCTCGATAAATTATTGCAATATTATTTTAAAGTGATTGATCCAACGAGTGTAAATAAACAAGGCAACGATCGTGGCAGACAATATCGCACAGGGATTTATTATCAAGATGGGGCAGATAAAGCGGTGATCGAACAAGCTCTCGCCCAGCTTCAAACCAAATATAAAAAACCAGTGCAAATTGAGGTGCAACCACTTAAAAATTACACCGTAGCGGAAGAATATCATCAGGATTATTTGAAGAAAAATCCAAATGGCTACTGCCATATTGATATTACCAAAGCAGATGAACCTATGATTGACGAGAAAGATTATCCGAAACCGAGTGATGCAGAACTTAAAGCGAAATTGACACCGTTGCAATATTCCGTTACTCAAAATAAACATACTGAACGCTCTTTTAGTAACGAATATTGGGATAATTTCCAACCGGGTATTTATGTTGATGTCACCACAGGCGAGCCTGTTTTTTCTTCAAATGATAAATTTGAATCGGGTTGTGGCTGGCCGAGTTTTACGAAACCAATAGCAAAAGAGGTAGTGCATTATCAAACGGATAATAGTTTTAATATGCAACGTACCGAGGTGTTAAGCCGTGCGGGCAATGCCCATTTGGGTCACGTTTTTGACGACGGTCCGAAAGATAAAGGTGGTTTGCGTTATTGCATTAACAGCGCATCAATTAAATTTATTCCGTTAGCCGAAATGGAAAAGGCAGGATACGGATATTTGATTCAATCAATTAAAAAATAAGGAGGTGTAGGATGTTAGATCAACAACTCCTTATTGGAACTGTATTTTTAGCGGGACTTGCTTCTTTTCTTTCGCCTTGTATTTTCCCGATTATTCCAATTTATTTTGGTATTTTGAGTAAAGGTGGTAAAAAAGTCCTAAATACTTTTTTATTTATTTTAGGGCTTTCCCTTACGTTTGTCAGTTTAGGCTTTAGTTTTGGTTTTTTAGGGAATATTTTATTTAGTAACACCACCCGCATTATCGCTGGCGTTATCGTGATTATTTTGGGTATTCATCAACTTGGCATTTTCAAAATTGGTTTGTTGGAACGCACGAAATTAGTGGAAATCAAAACATCAGGAAAATCGACCGCACTTGAGGCATTTGTGCTTGGTTTAACGTTTAGTCTTGGTTGGACACCTTGTATTGGCCCGATTCTGGCTTCCGTGTTAGCTTTATCAGGCGATGAAGGCTCTGCACTTTACGGTGCATCGATGATGTTTGTTTATGTTTTAGGCTTGGCAACGCCTTTTGTACTGTTTTCGTTCTTCTCTGACAGCTTGCTAAAACGTACCAAAGGGTTAAATAAACACTTAGACAAATTTAAAATCGGTGGCGGAATTTTAATTATCGTAATGGGTATTTTATTGATTACAAATAATTTTTCGTAAAACATAACCTCAACAAAATAAATCTATAAAAGGAAAAAACAATGAAAAAACTACTATCAATATTTCTAATGGCATTCAGCCTAAACGCTTTTGCACAAACTAATTTAGCGGATGTGCAACTCAAAGATTTAAACAATCAGCCAGTTACTTTAAGCCAATATAAAGGCAAACCTGTGTATGTAAAAATGTGGGCATCTTGGTGTCCGATCTGTTTGGCAGGATTAGCTGAAATTGATGATTTAAGTGCGGAAAAAGATCGCAATTTTGAAGTGATTACCATTGTTTCGCCCGATCACAAAGGCGAAAAAGGCACCGCTGATTTTATTGAGTGGTACAAAGGATTGGAATATAAAAATATCACAGTGCTTTTAGATGAAAAAGGCGAAATCATTGATAAAGCAAGAGTGCGTGGCTATCCGTTCAATCTCTTTTTAGATAGTGATTTAAACCTGAAAAAAACCGTACCAGGGCATTTAGGAGCTGAACAAATCCGAGTGTTTGCTGAAAAATAACGATGATAAGCGGCTTATTTTTAAGCCGCTTTAGGTGAAAAGTCTGTGTTTTCTGGAATTTCAATGCCTTTCTTTTTCATCTTTGGCTTCACTACTTTCGGTGTTTGAAGGTTTGTATAAGGCGATTTTACGCCATCAAGCCCTCTTTCCCGAAATGCTTTTAGCCAATAAATGACGAGAGCGTGGGAAATTTGATGAAGTTTAGCCACCTCACGGATACCATAATCCTGTTCGGTGACGAGTTTGATAATTTTCAAACGAAATTGATAAGAGTAGGACATAATCTGCATCTCAAATTAGGTGTCCAGGTTTTGGGGTGCAGATCAAAGTGCGGTCAAAAAACACTGGATTTTCTGACCGCACTTTTAAAATGAATGCTAAGCGAAAGAATTATTCAAACATTGC
The DNA here is from genome assembly GCA_015255025.1 of Haemophilus sp. Taxonomy (GTDB): domain Bacteria; phylum Pseudomonadota; class Gammaproteobacteria; order Enterobacterales; family Pasteurellaceae; genus Haemophilus_D. Next base: position 15,173 of record JABZOY010000022.1, on the reverse strand, counting down.
TGAAATAGATTCTTCATTGCTGATACGACGAATTGCTTCAGCAAGCATAGTTGAAAGAGTCAGCACGCGTACTTTACCAAGTGCTTTCATTTCAGGTGAAAGTGGCACAGTATCCGTTACCACGATTTCATCAATGGCATCGCTCGCTAAGTGTTGTGCTGCTGCACCAGAGAATACGGCGTGAGTTGCGTAAGCAAACACGCGTTTTGCACCGCGTTCTTTTAATGCTTCAGCCGCTTTACATAATGTACCACCTGTATCAATCATATCATCTACAAGGATACAATCACGATCTGCAACATCCCCGATAATATGCATAACTTGTGATACGTTTGCACGTGGACGACGTTTATCGATAATCGCCATCTCTGTATCATTTAATAATTTCGCTACTGCACGAGCACGAACAACACCACCGATATCCGGAGAAACAACGATAGGATTGACAAGATCCGTTTTCTTCAAGATGTCATCAAGTAAAACCGGTGAACCGAATACGTTATCAACTGGTACATCAAAGAAACCTTGGATTTGCTCTGCGTGTAAGTCACAAGTTAATAAGCGGTCAATCCCTACAGTTGAAAGTAAATCTGCCACCACTTTTGCAGTGATTGGCACACGAGCAGAACGCACACGACGATCTTGACGAGCATAACCAAAATAAGGAACAACGGCAGTAATACGGCCGGCAGATGCACGACGTAAAGCATCAACCATTACAATCAATTCCATCAGGTTGTCATTCGTTGGTGCACAAGTAGATTGAATAATAAACACGTCTGCACCACGCACATTTTCATTAATTTGCACTTGGATTTCACCATCGCTAAAGCGTCCAACAGTGGCATCGCCTAATGAAATGTAAAGACGTTCAGAAATCTTTTTCGCTAGCTCAGGCGTAGCATTTCCAGCAAAGAGTTTAATGTCTGGCATTTTATATAACCTCAGGTTGAGTGTAGATAGATTGGTTGGTCGAGAGTTGTTTCAACATCGCATGTAATGGTGAAACGTTTAATCCTTTAGCAACAAAGCCGAAAAATTCCTTCGGTTTTTGTTGGAAAACAGCTTGTGCTGATTTTTCATCATCAAATTCAGCAAAAACACAAGCCCCGGTTCCGGTTAATCTGGCTGGTGCATATTGTAGCAACCATAGTAGGGCTTTTTCAACTTCAGGATATTGAGTTCGCACGACTTTTTCGCAATCGTTTGCAAACGGTTGATTCAAAAGTTCGGCAAGGGATCTTTTTTCTGTATTGCGAGGCAAATCGGGATCGCTAAAAATCACCGCAGTAGAAATCGCAGTTTCAGGTTTTAGTACCAGATAATATTTTTCTTGTGGTTCACAGTATTGGATTTTTTCACCTACGCCTTCTGCAAAAGCGGCTTGACCATGAACAAAGATGGGGACATCTGCACCAAGTTTTAGCCCAAGCTCAGAAAGTTCATCAATAGATAAATGGGTTTGCCATAAATAATTTAAAGCAAGGAGAGTCGTCGCCGCATTGGATGAACCGCCACCAATACCACCGCCCATCGGCAGAATTTTATCTAAATGAATTGTTGCACCGAGCGTACATCCTGTTTTTTCTTGTAGTAGTATCGCTGCACGATAGATTAAATTTTGTTCTAGAGGTAATCCAGGAATTTCTGGTGTGATGTGGATTTGTTTATCTTGGCGAATATCGATAGTGAGCCAATCGCCGAAATCAAGAAATTGGAAAAGCGTTTGTAATTCGTGGTAGCCGTTTGGCAGTTTACCGTTTATATAGAGAAATAAATTGAGTTTTGCGGGGCTTGGAAAGCGGTTAGGCTTTCCAAGAGAAGTTGAAAGTGCGGTCGAAAAGTGATGTGTTTTCATTAGAACGCCCATTCATCCACACGAATTTTTAGGGTTTGCGATGTACTTTTGTTCTTTAACAGAATATTTTCAGGCATCGAATTATCTGCATGATAACTTAAGTAATCGGCTGTCCACATAGAGCCATCAAGTGGGTAGCTAAATTCGGATAAAAGATGATTCGTTCCAACTTGGTAATCTGCGTTATCTGCTGGCTGACCTTTTAACCAATAAGATAAGTGCTCTAATGGCACATCCATTCCGATGATTTCGCGTAACAATAATTTGGCATTTTTATCAGATTGTTGGTTGCCTTTATTATCTGAAATTGTCATACCGTTTGGATGCATTTCCATAGTTAGTGTCGTTTTGCTAATCAGAGAATAGAGTTTTAGCTTATAGGCTTTTGGGTTTTGATATTGCCATTCAAAGCGGCTCGAAAAACGCTCTTGTGGACTGATGTAACCAATTTGCCCTTTTGTGCTATAAGATTGAATTTGTTTGATTTTTTTGAGGTGCTGTTGCCACGTAATATCGTTTTTATCGATATGTTGAACATCTGTTGGGCGCTCTGCATCAAGAGTACAAGCGGATAAGATTACACTTGCAAATACAGGTGCTAGAAGAGATTTTAATAATTTCATAACAAAATATTTACTAAAAAATTGCATATATTGTAAGGGTTAGTTTACTTTTAGTAAAGATGGATTAAGCATTTAAGCGTGTTTTCTCAGCTTTTACCGCCGCAATTCTTCGACGCGTTAATTCATCTCGAATGCCTTGTTTTTCAAACCCATCTGCAATGACTTGCTGTACATCAACAGAAAGGGCAGCTTGATAGAGCGCTTTGAGATAATCAATTTGCGGATATTCTTTATTTTCAAAGCCCGTTCGTCCGCGAGTATCAGATAAACATACTAATAGAAATTCTTCGAAGCGCTGAGGTTTACGCCAAACATCAAACGTATTAAAGAGTTTCACCACTGTTTCAGGGCGAAGCTCTAAGGCTTTATGCACATGCGTGTGATATTCACAAGTTAATTCGGCTAATTCTTGAAGATAATTAGACACTCTAAGGCGTTTACATAATGAACGAGTTGGTTTAATCCCCGCTTTTTCATGACCATGATGACTTGGCCACATTTCTTTTGGTGTAAGGGCTTTTCCAAGATCATGACAAATCGCTGCAAAACGAACCGCACTTTTATTCAAATTGGTATTTTCTGTGAGTTTAACCGCTTGTTGCAATACGAGCATGGTATGAATAAAACTGTCAATTTCAGGATGGTATTTGGCTGGATTCGGTACACCGTCTAAGGTGGCAATCTCAGGGAAAAGTACTTTGAGTGCGCCGACTTGATGTAGCGTTTCAAAATAAATTTCAGGATGAGGTTCGTTTAATGCTTTTTCTGTTTCTATCCAAACTCGCTCAGCCGTTAGGTGGGCGAGTTCACCTTGTTCAGTAAGTTCAGCCATTAATTTAAGGGTTTCTTCGGCAATAGAAAAACCTAAATGATGAAAGCGAGCCGCAAAGCGTGCAACACGTAATACACGCAGTGGATCTTCAGCAAAAGCAGGTGAAATATGACGTAAAATACGTTGATGAATATCCTCTACACCATGATAAGGATCGTGCAGCTTGCCATCTTTGTCTTGGGCAATAGCATTGATAGTAAGATCTCGGCGAATTAAATCTTGTTCAAGCGTAATCTCATCTGAAAAATCACAAATAAATCCGGTGTAACCTTTACCTGATTTTCGTTCTGTACGAGCAAGTGCATATTCTTCATGGTTTTCAGGATTGAGAAAAACGGGGAAGTCTTTGCCAACTTGTTGGTAACCTTGAGCTAACAACATTTCTGGTGTCGCGCCCACGACAACCCAGTCACGATCTTTAATCGGTAAACCTAAAAGTTGATCACGTACTGCACCGCCGACAAGATAAATTTCCATTTTGCTCTCCCGTCAAAATATAAAGAAAAGGTAGGCAAATGCCTACCTCAATGATGAATCATTACCAGCTATCACGGCGTTTACGTCTAGGTAAAATGTGAGGTAATACAAGACCGATTAACAAACCTACGCCTAACACAGAACCGCCATAAATAAACCATTGAATTGCAATTTCGCGTTTATTGGCATCAAGCATGGCTTCTAAATCACGATTTTTATTTTTCGTCATTTCTAATTCACGTTTAAGTTGTGAATTTTGTTCAAGCAATTCACTGCTTTGTTGTTCCGCTTGTTTACTACGGCGTTGAATTTCGTTTGTACGTTGTTGCCAATCTGAATCGACGCGATTCAGTTTTAACGTTAATTCTTGTACCTGTGCTTTTAATTTTGGATTTTCTTCACGGCTACTTGGTGTAGTACTTAGTTCAGAAGTTAAAATCCAAGCTTCACGATTTTTATTATCACGAATTAGGGTGTATTTTCCTTGTTGTTCCAAGACGGTTACCGCTTCGCCAGATTGGATAGCACCTGCGATCTTAAATTGATCACCCGCACCACGGCGTAAATAGGTGTTCAGATTTTCTGTCACATATTGCGTTTCAGCCTGTACTGTTCCAATGGTTGAGCCCAATAGAACACAAGAAAATAAAAGTTTGCTCACTTTTGACATAATACTTCCTAGACTCATGAAGAAAGTGCGGCTGGAAAATGAAACATAACCGCACTTTTAATAATTATACTAGTGGAAAATCGCGCGAAGGATGTAGAAAATCACAATCGCAAAGAATGCACCAGCAGGTAACGTTACAACCCATGAACTAATGATGTTACGGATAACCGTTAGGTTAAGTGCTGCAATACCACGTGCGAAACCGATACCTAAGATTGCGCCCACTAAAGTTTGCGTAGTGGAGATAGGTAAACCCGTACCCGATGCCACAACAACAGTCATCGCGGTTGCAAATTGTGCAGCAAAACCACGGCTAGGGGTTAAATCGGTAATACCTGATCCTACGGTTGCCATCACTTTTTGTCCCATTGCGATAAGACCAACGGCGATACCTAATGCACCTAAAGGTAAAATCCACCAAGCTAAATCACCACCACTCAGGATTTTCCCGCCATTTTGCACGATTGATACTACAGAAGAAAGCGGACCAATTGCGTTAGCTACGTCATTAGACCCATGTGCGAATGCCATTGCACAAGCGGTTAGAAGCATTAAGATACTAAAAATCTTTTCAACCGATCCGAATGATCCTTTTCTTGCTTTTGCAGTAAATGCTTTGCTGCGGAAGTAAAAATGGCAGAAGATCATACCAACAACACTGATAAGCAATGAAATAACGAGCGTTTCATTGTTGGAAAGATTTAAACCAACGTGTTTTAAACCTTTTGCCATAGTCACGATACAAAGTACGAATACGGTAATCGCCATGTAGTAAGGCCCATATTTTTGCGCGTTTTTCAGCGGTTCTTCGGTATCGAAAATGAGTTTCTGGATACTTGCAAAGATGATATAAGCTAAAAGTCCTGCGATCACGGGGGTGATAAACCAGCTTCCCACAATCCCACCGATGGTAGACCAGTCAACAGAACTTGGACCAATTGTAATACAAGCAAAACCAATTAAAGCTCCGATGATGGTGTGAGTACCTGAAACGGGCCAACCCATTTTTGTGGCGATAAACAACCAAGCACCCGATGCAAAGAGAGCAGAAAGCATCCCTAATGCCAATACATCTGGCATCTCGACAAATTGAGTGGGGTCGATCACACCACTTTTGATGGTTTCTGTTACTTCACCGCCGGCTAAATAAGCCCCAGCAGATTCAAAAATGAGGGCAATAATAATTGCTTGTTTGGCTGTAATGGTACCCGAACCAACTGAGGTGCCCATTGAGTTTGATACGTCGTTGGCACCAATACCAAATGCCATAAAAAAACCGAATACCGCGGTAATTAAGACTAACCACGAACCGTATGCATTAATAATTTCCATAGTGATTTCCTATGTTGTAGTTAATGTCGTCAAAATTAGGAACGGGCTAGCATTAATTCAATGCGAGATCCAACACGTTGAGCTTGATCGGCTAATACACCTACCCATTCGATGATTTTATATAAGAACATCACATCAATAGGGTTATAACGACTTTCAATCGTGTAGAGCATTTTGCGCAATTTAATTTGCATTTGATCCGTATCATCTTCAATGCTGTCTAGCTCTTGAATCATATGGTTCACTAACTTTAATTCACGGCCTTTAAAACCGGTTTCAAGTAGTTTATCCATTTCTTCAATCACTAAATGAGCTTGATGAATAGAATCTAAGCTACGTTTCACATAGTGCAAAAATTCTTCCTGCATTTCTTCAGGAATACCAAATTGGCGACCAATCATACGACCAGCAATGTCTTTAGCATAGTTAGCTAATTTGTCTTGTTGGGTGACTAATTCGAGTAAATCGGTACGATCAATGGGTAAAAATAAACCGCGAGGCAATTTCAAACGGATTTCGCGTTTTAAACTATCTGCTTCACGTTCACATTGAGAAATGTCTAGACGTGTTTTTTCTGCATCATCCCATTGTTTTACAAAGGTATGTTGGAAGAATGGAATTAATAAATCACAACATTCAGTCACTTTGTCAGAATGTTTCTGCAGTGGTTTTAAAGGAGAATGGGCAAATAATCCGAGAATATTATTCATTGCCATAGGTGTTTTACTCCATAACAAGGGTTAAAATTTCCGTTGCATATTACCTGATTTTATAAGGAAATACACGAAAAAGATCTTGATTTGTACAAAATTATCTGTATATTTAAACAGTTAAAATTAATAAGGAAAAATAAAATGAGTAATGAAGTTGAATTAAAGCTTGCAGTTACCTCTGATGCTTTCGATACCTTAAAAACACATCTCAATCAATTCAAAATCTTAGAACAAAATACTGTCTTCCTAGGAAATACTTATTTCGATTATCCCGATTATTTTTTGGCTAAACAAAAAATGGGTTTGCGTATTCGTCAGGAAAATAATGATTTCACCCTCACTTTAAAAACAGACGGAAAAGTCGTTGGCGGATTGCATAGCCGTCCGGAGTACAACTTATCTATACCAGATAATTCAGTACCTACATCGGCACAATTAATGTCATTGTATCCATTTGAAAATTTGCCTTCCGCTACATTACAACCGATTTTCTCAACAGATTTTAACCGCACTTTTTGGTTGATTGCGTTTGGTGCATCAAAAATTGAAGTGGCTTTTGATCAAGGGAAAATTTTATCAGGGGAAAAAACACAGCCTATTTGTGAAATAGAATTTGAATTAAAAGAAGGGCTTGTTTCAGATCTTTTCCATTTTGTCTCACTTTTACCTTTTGAACAGGATGTTTATTTTAGTTCAGCAAGCAAAGCAAAACGCGGCTATCAATTAGGTAGCAAACCACTTTTAATTGATTGGCTAAACAAATGGCGTGATTTCTTAAAAGAGGAACGTGAGGGAAGTGCGGTAGATTCTCGCCAGAAATTGAGTGCGGTCATGAAAATGGAACAACAATTAATTGAAGAAACCCTTTCATTCCCAACAGATGTGTTTGCTTTCGATTTTATGAAAACCGTTGAACGTGTGGGCGCATTTTTCAACCTTTATCATTATTATGATGACAACAAAGCCTTGTTTGAAAAACTGGAAGAAAATCGATCAGCTGAGTTATTAGCAAGTAATCAATTTTTCCTTAATGAAATAAAAGGCTTGATTACCTTTCATAGTGAAACAAAGGATAATTTTCAAACTATTGAAAAGTTAAAAGCATTACTAAAGAGTCGTGCGTATTTTGAAAGAATGCTTGGTTTAATGATGTTGATGGCGTAAAACGGGTTCTCTAAAGGATAGTAAAAATGGCAAAAGCTCCTAAAACCGCTTATGTATGTAATGATTGTGGCGCTGAATTTTCGCGCTGGCAAGGGCAATGTTCTGCCTGTAAAGCGTGGAATACGATTAGTGAAGTGCGGTTAATTTCAGCCTCAAATTCCACAAAAAATGATCGTTTTAGTGGGTATGCAGGAGAAACTCGCGCAAAAATCCAAACGCTTTCTGAAATTAGCTTACAAGAAACACCGCGTTTCACCAGTGGATTTAAAGAATTAGATCGCGTGCTAGGTGGCGGGATCGTGCCAGGGAGTGCTATTTTAATTGGTGGGCATCCTGGTGCGGGTAAAAGTACCTTGTTACTTCAAGTAATGTGTGGATTAGCGAAAAATATGACCGCACTTTATGTGACAGGGGAAGAGTCACTTCAACAAGTCGCCATGCGAGCTAATCGCTTGAATCTGCCGACAGATAAATTAAATATGTTATCTGAAACATCGGTTGAGCAAATTTGTAATCTGGCGGATCAGCTGAAACCTCAAATTATTGTAGTAGACTCGATCCAGGTTATGCATCTTTCGGATATTCAATCTTCTCCAGGAAGTGTGGCACAAGTGCGTGAATGTGCCTCTTTCCTGACTCGTTATGCGAAAACTCGACAGGTCGCTATCATTATGGTTGGACACGTCACGAAAGATGGCACCCTTGCCGGTCCGAAAGTATTGGAGCATGCCATTGACTGTTCGTTATTACTAGAAGGGGAGGCTGATTCCCGTTTCCGTACGTTACGTAGCCACAAAAACCGTTTTGGTGCGGTGAATGAGCTGGGTGTATTTGGTATGACAGAGCAAGGTTTGCGTGAGGTGAAAAATCCATCAGCAATTTTCTTAAGTCGAGGCGATGAACAAACACCGGGTAGCTCGGTAATGGTACTTTGGGAAGGTACTCGTCCGCTTTTAGTAGAAATTCAAGCATTGGTGGATCATTCCATGCTCGCTAACCCGCGTCGTGTGGCGGTGGGGTTAGAGCAAAATCGTTTGGCCTTATTGCTTGCGGTATTGCATCGTCATGGTGGATTGCAAATGTCGGATCAAGATGTTTTTGTGAATGTCGTTGGTGGAGTAAAAGTTGGGGAAACAGGGGCAGATCTTGCGTTATTACTTGCATTAATTTCCAGTTTCCGTAATCGACCATTACCACAAGATTTAGTTGTCTTTGGTGAAGTAGGGTTAGCGGGTGAAATTCGCCCGGTGACCAGTGGTCAAGAACGTATTAGTGAAGCGGCAAAACATGGATTTAAACGTGCGATTGTGCCTTTCGCCAATAAGCCGAAAAGTGCGGTCGAAAATATGGAAGTTTTTACGGTGAAAAAACTCGCTGATGCACTTGCCATTTTGGATAATTTCTAAAAAAACGTTGTCCTATTGTGTCTGATTACTGAAAGTTTTTGATAAATTAGATAGAATATGCGCCGTACATAAGGAAAGGTTATGGAAAAGAAATTAAATAAAGCGTTGGATAGCATTGATATCAAAATCTTAAATGAATTACAACGCAACGGTAAAATCTCTAATATCGATTTATCAAAGAAAGTGGGGTTATCGCCAACGCCTTGTTTAGAAAGGGTAAAACGCCTAGAAAAACAAGGTGTGATTATGGGCTATCGCGCACTACTAAATCCTGAATTACTGGATGCCCCTTTATTGGTGATCGTTGAAATCACGCTTGTGCGTGGTAAACCGGATGTTTTCGAAGAGTTTAATGCTGCGATTCAAGCACTTGATGAAATTCTCGAATGTCATTTGGTATCAGGTGATTTCGATTATTTACTCAAAACACGTGTAGCAGATATGGCGGCATATCGAAAATTATTAGGTACCACATTATTGCGTTTACCCGGTGTGAATGACACCCGAACTTATGTCGTCATGGAAGAAGTGAAACAAACTAATTATCTCGTACTAAAATAAAAATGATTAAACGAATTACAAAACGATTTACACCGAAACAATATTTAGCAGAATTATTACTCGGATTGACCGCACTTTTAGGTTTATATTTAATCGTGGCATGGTCAAGCTATACGCCATTAGATAACTCTTGGTCTACAGCAAGTTTTCAAACTGAAACCATTAATAAAGCCGGTGCTTTTGGTGCTTGGTTAATTGATGCGTTTTTTGTTTTTCTCGGCTATGTAGGCCACCTCATTCCGTTTGTCATTTTTATTGTACCGATTTATTTACTGAAAACCAAAGCGGTTCATTCTCTCTCAGCCACCCGCATTGCATTACGTTCCTTTGGCTTTATTGCCCTCATCGTTGGCTTAACCATGATGGCCACATTGTTGCTTTCAAATACGAACTACTATTTAGCAGGTGGCGTATTTGGTGGTAGCTTAGTAGTGAACTTATATCCTACGCTTGGTAAGTTTGGCTGTATTTTAGTCGGCTTTATCTGTGCGGTAGTGGGCTTTATTTTCTGTTCTGGTGCATCATTAATTCGTTTAATTGTGAAATTCTATCATTGGCTAACCATGAAAAATCAGCCGGCAGAAGAGGAGCATGCAGAGCATACTTCTGTAGATGATCTTGAACAAATTGTGATTGAGGCTCCTCAACAACTCGCTTTTTCTGATTCTCAATTAGACACAGAACCAGCAGAAGATAAAAAAGAGGACGAGTCTGGAAATGCCTTTGTTAAGCCTGAGCAGCTAATTAATATCAGTGGGTTATCCTCACCGAGTGCTTCAGAGCCTGCAGATGTTGAAAAATTAGAAGATAAGTTTAAAGGTTTTACGGTTGAATCTGACAATTTACCGAATGTGTCTATCTCTGCCAATTCTTCCGTTGAATTACCGACAAAAGAAGATTTTTCAGCCACATGGAAAAATCTGCAAGTGAATCATCAAAGTGTGGATGAGTCAGATGACATTTTTGAAGAAAATGTGATGCCAAAAGTGTCACTTAAAACACCTGAAAATACAACCGCACTTTATCCAACTTATGATGAACCTTTAGAATCAGAAAATGATGGTTTAGAAGATGAATTAGCACGTCAGTTTGCCGCACAAGAGCAAGCGCGTTTGCAAGAAATGGAAGTTCGTGCAAAAGCTGCAAATGCTGAAGATGCATTGAAAGTGATCTTAAATGAACCGGCGGTTTCAGCACCTAAAGCGCGTGAAATTCATATTGAGAATGCAACTGAAACAACCTATAAGCCGTATTCTGATACGCTTATTCACCCAGCATTCCAACAACCAACGAATAAACGTGAAAAACCAACGACACCATTACCAAGTTTAGATTTACTTGAGCATCGTCCTACACAGGCTCAAGATATTACGCGTGAAGAAATTTTAGACACATCCGCACGTATAGAACAACAATTAAAGAATTTTAATGTCAAAGCAACGGTACAAGATGTGTTAGTAGGGCCAGTGGTGACTCGCTATGAACTTGAATTACAGCCGGGTGTAAAAGCATCAAAAGTCACCAGTATTGATACCGATTTAGCACGTGCTTTAATGTTCCGCGCAATTCGTGTAGCAGAAGTGATTCCTGGCAAACCTTATATTGGTATTGAAACACCGAATGCTCACCGCCAAATGGTGCCATTGCGTGATGTGCTCGATAGTAATGAATTCCGTTCCTCAACATCATTGCTTTCAATGGCTTTGGGTAAAGATATTAGCGGAAAACCTGTAGTGGTTGATTTGGCTAAAATGCCTCACTTGCTTGTGGCGGGTTCGACTGGCTCAGGTAAGTCTGTTGGGGTGAACACCATGATTTTAAGTTTGCTTTTCCGCGTAACACCGGATCAAGTGAAATTTATTATGATTGACCCGAAAGTGGTTGAGCTTTCTATTTATAACGATATCCCTCACTTGCTTACTCCAGTAGTGACGGATATGAAAAAAGCGGCAAATGCACTGCGTTGGTGCGTAGAAGAAATGGAGCGTCGCTATCAATTATTGTCAGCTCTACGTGTGCGTAACATTGAAGGGTATAACGAAAAAATTGAAGAATATGAAAAACTCAATATGCCAATTCCAAACCCAATTTGGAAGCCTGGTGATACAATGGATAAGATGCCGCCTCCATTAGAAAAATTGAGTTATATTGTCGTGATCGTTGACGAGTTTGCGGACTTAATGATGGTTGCGGGTAAACAAATTGAAGAGTTAATCGCACGCTTAGCACAAAAAGCTCGTGCGATTGGTATTCACTTAATTTTAGCCACACAACGCCCTTCAGTAGATGTGATTACTGGGTTGATTAAGGCTAACATTCCAAGCCGTATCGCCTTTACTGTAGCAAGTAAAATTGACTCTAGAACGATTCTGGATCAGGGCGGTGCAGAAGCCTTATTGGGCCGTGGTGACATGTTATATTCAGGTCAAGGTTCTTCTGATCTCGTTCGTGTACATGGTGCCTTCATGAGTGATGACGAAGTGGCACGTGTGGCAGATGATTGGCGTGCACGTGGTAAACCAAATTATATTGATGGCATTTTAGATGGCGCGGATGATGAAGACTCAGGTGAAAAATCAACTGCAAGTAGTGGCGATCTTGATGCATTATTTGATGACGTCGTTGAGTTTGTCTTAAGTACAGGCAATACATCGACTTCTTATGTTCAACGTAAATTTAGTGTTGGGTTTAACCGAGCGGCTCGAATTATGGATCAGCTCGAAGAACAAGGCATTTTAGGCCCAATGAAAAATGGAAAACGAGAAATTTTAGCTCGACGTTCCGAATATTAATTCTCTTAAGTTTCACTTTACAAAAAGGAAAGTAGAATGAAAAAAACATTATTAAAAATGACCGCACTTACTGCACTGTTGAGTGCGAGTAGTTTTGCTTTTGCCGATGCTGCGGATGAGCTGCAAAATCGCTTAAATCAAGTGACAGTATTGAGTGCTGATTTCTCTCAAACCGTGACTTCTGTTGGTGGTAAAAATGTTCAACAAGGAAGTGGAAAACTTCAAATTAAACGCCCAAATCTTTTCCGTATGGATACCAAATCACCGCAAGAAACACAAATTATTGCAGATGGTAAAACCCTTTGGTATTACGATCCATTCGTACAACAAGTTACCGCTCAATGGGTAAAGGATGCTGTCAATAATACACCTTTCGTACTTTTAACCAGTAACGATAAAAGCCACTGGAATCAATATTCAGTCACACAGAATGCGGATACCTTTGTATTAAAACCAAAGGCGAAAAATAGCAATATTAAACAATTTGATATTCGTGTCGATGCAAATGGTGTGTTAAAAAATTTCAGCACCACAGAAAAAGATGGTCAAACCAATCTTTATGTATTGCGCAACATTACAAACCAAACCTTAGCTGATAGCTTATTCCAATTTAGCGTACCGAAAGGTGTTGAATTGGATGACCAACGTAAAGGTAAAAAATAATCCATAAGGTGTGAATGATAATCTTCACACCTTTTGCTTATTAAGGAAAGAATATGTCTAATCTTAATTTTGATTTTTCTGAAAATGACTTTCGCCCTTTAGCTGCCCGTATGCGACCAACTAATTTGGAGCAATATTATGGGCAGACGCATTTAATTGGGGAAGGAAAGCCGCTTCGTAAAGCAATTCAAGCTGGGCATGTTCATTCTATGATTCTGTGGGGACCGCCGGGTACAGGTAAAACAACATTGGCGGAAATTATTGCTCATCGTATCAATGCAGAAGTTGAACGAATTTCCGCGGTAACAAGCGGCGTGAAAGAAATTCGAGAATCAATTGAGCGAGCTAAACAAAATCGACTTGCAGATCGCCAAACGATTTTATTTGTGGATGAAGTGCATCGCTTTAACAAAAGCCAGCAAGATGCGTTTTTGCCACATATTGAAGATGGTACGATTATTTTTATTGGTGCGACAACGGAAAATCCTTCCTTTGAATTAAATAATGCATTGCTTTCTCGTGCGAGAGTTTATCTACTCAAGCCATTGACAGTTACTGAAATCGAACAAGTTCTACAACAAGCCATTTCTGATCCTGAGCGAGGATTAGGTAAAGAGCGGTTAGTTTTAGAAGAGAATTTGCTACAGGTATTAGCCGAATATGTGAATGGTGATGCGCGCCTGGCTTTAAACTGCCTTGAATTGATGGTGGACATGGCTCCTGAAACAGAAAACGGCAAAAAATTAGACCGCACTTTGTTGAAAGAAGTATTAGGTGAACGACAAGCGCGTTTTGATAAACAAGGTGATCGCTTCTATGATTTGATTTCTGCTTTACATAAATCCATTCGTGGCTCAGCAGCCGATGCGGCACTTTATTGGTATGCACGAATTATTACCGCAGGTGGCGATCCTCTTTATGTTGCAAGACGTTTATTAGCGATTGCCTCAGAAGATGTAGGCAATGCTGATCCTCGCGCAATGCAAGTGGCTCTCGCAGCTTGGGACTGTTTCACGAGAGTGGGGGCTTATGAAGGAGAGCGAGCCATTGCGCAAGCTATTATTTATTTGGCGGTGGCTCCAAAGAGTAATGCGGTTTACAACGCATTTAATGCAGCCAAACAACATGCAAAAGATTTCCCTGATTTTGATGTGCCACCTCATTTACGTAATGCGCCAACGGCTTTAATGAAAGAATTAGGCTATGGAGCTGAATATCGCTATGCACATGATGAGCCAAATGCTTATGCCGCAGGAGAAAATTACTTTCCACCGGAACTGAAAGATACCCAGTATTATTTCCCAACTAATCGAGGAATGGAAATTCAAATTAAAGAAAAACTTGAACGTTTACAAGAGCAAGATAAAAACGCATCAAAAAAACGCTATAAATAGTTTCTTCTAAAATGGTAAATATAAAAAAGTGCGGTCAAATTTGACCGCACTTTTGTTATCACTTAAAAGCACATTATTTTGCTGCTTTTAACTCTTGGTAATACTGTTCATAGTATTGGATTGCATCACCTACATCATCTTGCCAGTAGCTTTTTTGAAGAATTTCTGCTGGTGGATAAATAGCTGGATCTTCTGTGATTTCTTTCGGAAGTACTTTTTTCGCTTCAAGGTTAGCTGTTGGGTAACCGATCGCTAAAGTCAATTTTTCCGCTGCTTTTGCACCTAACAAGTAGTTAATCAACTTGTGTGCACCATCTGGGTTTTTAGAGGTTTTAGGAATCGCTAAAGTATCAACCCAAAGAACAGGCCCTTCTTTTGGGAACACCATATTTAATGGCGCTTGTTCTTTTTTCGCGATACGTACAGAACCATTCCATAACTGACCTAATTCTACTTCACCAGAGATGAAAGAGTTTGCAGGGTTATCAGAATTGAAAGAAAGTACGTTTGGACGTAATTTCAATAACTCTTCATAAGCTTGCTTGATAATTGCTGGATCTTTGGTATTTGGATCTTGACCAATTTTTAATAACGCAATGTTGAATACTTCACGCGCATCATCCAATAATTGGATTTTGTTTGCATATTCAGGTTTCCAGAAATCGCTCCAAGAAGTGAAGTCTGAACC
>JABZOY010000021.1:2468-20338 GCA_015255025.1 Haemophilus sp. | reverse complement strand
ATCTAGGCGGTGGCAAATCGTGTTTTGTCAAAGCTGAATGGGTGAATATTCCAACGGCGATTGATACGATTCATGCAGCTGGTGGTGTCGCAGTCATTGCCCATCCTATGCGTTATAACATGACAGGAAAATGGATTCGTCGACTAATTATTGATTTCAAACAATGGGGCGGTGATGGTATGGAAGTCGCAGATAGTGGACAAACTAAAGATCAGCGTCAATATCTTGCGCGTTTAGCCAATGAACATGACTTAGCAGCCTCTTTAGGCTCGGACTTTCATTTTCCTTGTGGATGGATTGAATTAGGAAAGAATTTGTTTTTACCTGAAGAGGTTAAACCAATTTGGACATTATTTGAATAATAAAGGGCGGTCAATCCGCCCTCGTTTTTTATATTTGACTGTTCTCACACAAACCGAGGCTCGCTAGAAATTCAATAAATGCACGAACTTTTGCAGGCAAATGACGACGATTTGGATAAACCACATAAATATCTAAAGGTTTTTGTTTATATTCAGACAAAATTTCAACTAATTCACCTGAAGCAAGCGCATCTTTGACAAAGAAGCTAGGTGAATTACTGATGCCTAATCCCGCTTTTGTCATTTCTAACAATGCCATACCGTTATTAGAAACTACTTTAGATTGAATCTTATACCGTTGAATTTGATTGGCTTTTGTTGATTGCCAGTGTACTTGATTTAACGATGATTTATAAAGTAAACCTTGGTGATATTCTAAATCGTCAGGTGTAAGTGGTGTGCCTCGTGCTTCTAAATAACTTGGAGAGGCAACAAAATGCATAGGGGAGCTACTAATTTTACGCGCAACAAGTGAGCTATCTTGCATATAGCCAATCCGTAATGCTAAGTCATAGCCCTCAGCAACAAGATCGACACGTTTATCTTCAAATTCAATTTCTACGTGTAAATTGGGATGAAGCTCAATAAATTTAGGTAAGTTAGGCGAGATATAAAGTAAGCCAAAATCACGCGGCACAGAGATTAATAAATTACCTTGTAAGCTTGTCGCCATATTACTAATGCTAGAATCAGCCTCGCTTAAATCTAATAAAATGGCTTGGCAACGTTGGTAATAAAGCATACCGGCTTCAGTTGGTACAATTTTTCGCGTTGTACGTTGTAATAATCGTGTTTTTAAATGTTCTTCTAATTGTGAAACTAGTTTACTCGCCATCGCCACAGAAATATTCTGTTGGTTTGCGGCTTGTGTAAAACTTTGCGTTTCGATTACTTTACAGAAAACCGAAATTGCATTGAGTTTATCCATTTATAAATCCTTTTTGAAAAAAAGCTTGATTTTATCGGCGTAAGTTTGCAGTATATCGCCAATTTTACAGAATTCTAGTTATATTTTAGGTAAGCAAATGAGCAAATCTTTAGTGATTGTGGAGTCGCCGGCCAAAGCGAAAACCATCAATAAATATTTAGGTAGCCAGTATGTGGTGAAATCCAGCGTAGGGCATATTTGTGATTTGCCTACTGCAGGGAGTAGCACAGGCGAAAAGGCCAAATCAGTTTCCACTAAAGGATTAAGTGCGGAAGAAAAAAACAAAATTAAAGCAGAAAAAGACCGCGCGGCCTTAGTGAAACGTATGGGGATTGACCCCTATGACGATTGGAAAGCCAATTACCAAATTCTACCAGGCAAAGAAAAAGTGGTAGCCGAATTAAAATCCCTTGCTAAAAAATCCGATCATATTTATCTCGCAACCGACTTGGATAGAGAAGGAGAGGCTATCGCGTGGCATTTACGCGAAGTCATTGGTGGCGATGATAGTCGTTTTAGTCGCGTTGTATTTAATGAGATTACGAAGAAAGCGATTGAAAAAGCATTCCAACATCCAGCTCACATTAATATGGACCAGGTTAATGCTCAGCAAACCCGTCGTTTCTTAGACCGCGTGGTAGGCTTTATGGTGTCGCCATTATTATGGAAAAAAGTGGCGAGAGGTCTATCTGCTGGGCGTGTACAATCTGTTGCCGTGAAATTGGTGGTAGAGCGTGAACGTGAAATCAAAGCATTCCAACCGGAAGAATTTTGGGAAATTGAAGCGCTAACCCAAACGAGCAAGAAAGAAGACTTACGTTTGGATGTGGTGCAATATAAAGGTAAGAAATTTGAGCCGAAAAATGAAAAAGAAGCTCAAAGTGCGGTCGATTTCTTAAATAAATCACATTACGTTGTCACAGATTTAGAAACAAAACCAACAGGTTCTAAACCAAGAGCCCCATTTATTACTTCAACCTTACAACAAACTGCAAGCACGCGTTTAGGTTTTGGGGTGAAGAAAACTATGATGTTGGCACAACGTTTATATGAAGCCGGTTACATTACTTATATGCGTACTGACTCTACTAACTTGAGCCAAGATGCATTAAATATGGCACGCTCTTATATCGAAAGCCATTTCGGCAAAGATTATTTGCCCGCTAAACCGAATTTCTACTCGAGCAAAGAAAATGCACAAGAAGCGCACGAAGCGATTCGTCCTTCTGATGTAAAAACGCTCGCAGATCATTTAAGTGGCATGGATAAAGATGCGGTGCGCTTGTATGATTTAATCTGGCGTCAATTTGTAGCCTGCCAAATGCCGGCTGCACAATATGACAGTACAACCGTTACCGTAATGGCTGGCGATTATGAATTGAAAGCCAAAGGCCGTATTTTACGTTTTGATGGTTGGACAAAAGTCTTGCCACAATTAGGTAAAAATCCCGAAGACCAAATTTTACCGGCTGTGAGTTTGAACGAAACATTAGCACTAAAAACGGTTTCACCAAGCCAACACTTTACCAAACCGCCCGCTCGTTTTACCGAAGCAGCATTAGTTAAAGAATTGGAGAAACGTGGTATTGGTCGCCCTTCCACTTATGCGGCAATTATTTCGACTATTCAAGAACGTGGTTATGTGCGCATTGAAAATCGCCGTTTCTACGCAGAGAAAATGGGCGAAATCGTTACAGATCGCTTAAATCAATCTTTTACTGATTTGATGAGCTATGATTTCACTGCCAACATGGAAAACGTACTAGACCAAATTGCGTCCGGTGAGAAAAATTGGAAGGCTGAGTTAAATCAATTCTTCAAAGATTTCTCTACCCAACTTTCTACGGCTGAATTGGACGAATTAGAAGGTGGAATGAAGCCGAATAGCCTTGTACTCACCGATATTGATTGTCCAACTTGTGGCCGAAAAATGGCGATTCGCACAGCAAGTACCGGTGTATTCCTTGGTTGTTCTGGTTATGCTTTACCACCGAAAGAGCGTTGTAAAACCACGATTAATCTCATTCCAGAAGCAGAATTACTCAATGTATTGGATGAGGCTTCTGAGACCAAAGCCTTAATGGATCGTAAACGTTGTCCGAAATGTGGCACGGCGATGGATAGCTATATCATTGACCCACATCGTAAATTACATATTTGTGGTAATAATCCAAATTGTGATGGTTATTTGGTTGAACAAGGCCAATTCAAAATTAAAGGCTATGACGGTCCGATTGTAGAATGCGACAAGTGTGGTGCTGATATGCACTTGAAACTCGGTCGTTTTGGGAAATATATGGGCTGTACCAATTGTGATAACACCCGTAAGATTTTGAAAAACGGCGAGGTTGCACCGCCAAAAGAAGAGCCGGTTCATTTCCCTGAATTGAAATGTGAAAAATCTGATGCGTATTTTGTATTGCGTGATGGTGCTAGTGGTGTGTTTATGTCTGCACATAACTTCCCGAAATCACGTGAAACACGCCCAGCAAAAGTGGCGGAATTAGCCCTTTATCGTGATCGTTTACCAGAAAAATTACGTTATTTAGCCGATGCGCCACAAAAAGACCCAGAGGGCAATGAAGCGATTATCCGTTTCAGCCGTAAAGAAAAACATCAATATGTGACTTCTGAAAAGAATGGTAAAGCCACAAAATGGATTGTGGATTATATTGATGGAAAATGGGTAGAACGGAAAAAGTAGGATGAACATCACGGTTTATTGCGGTGCGAGTTTAGGTAATGATTCTGCCTATCAGACTGCCGCAGAAAAATTAGGTAAATGGATTGCAGATGGTCAACATACTTTAGTTTATGGTGGCGGAAAATTAGGATTAATGGGCGTGGTTGCTGATACTGTGCTCGCTCATCAAGGCAAAGTAATTGGCATTATTCCTCAATTTTTACAAGACAGAGAAGTTTCACATCCTAATTTGACCAAGACCGTGGTTGTTGAAAGCATGTCTGAGCGAAAAAATAAAATGGTTGAGCTTGGTGATGCTTATATTGCTTTGCCTGGCGGACCAGGCACTTTAGAAGAGATTGCTGAAGTGATTTCTTGGGCGCGAATTGGGAAAAATAACAACCCTTGTATTCTGTTTAATGAAAAGGGGTATTTTGATTCACTAAAGTCCTTTTTTAGCCATATGGTGAAAGAAGGCTTCTTTACTCAAGGTGATTTTGAGAAGATTCTATTCTCTAATGATCTTCAAGAAATTGAAACCTTTATTGAGAATTATCAACCTCCAGCATTAAGAACATATTAAAAAAGTGCGGTTAAATTTGACCGCACTTTTTTTATGATTAATGGTGATGATGTTCTGGTTTTGGTGGTAATTTAGCACGCGCTTTACCAACAGGTAGAATTAACGTTGCGTAATTTGCCGATTGTTGGCACACCTTTTGATCTTCAAATGGTTCTTTGTGAATCACTTTAAGTTTCCAAGCACCTTCAATTAATGGGATAAAGTTAACTTTACCTTCACTATCTGTTTTACCTGAAAACGCTTGTGGTTCACGGTGAGATGTTGCCGCTTCCATATCTTTTACGACAAAGGTATCAGACGTTGCAATAATCGTTTCGCCCGCAAGTGGTTTGTCTTTATAGAAAATTTGAAGAGGGAAAGCTTCGCCTGCTTTAATTGTTTTTGGATCTTTGAGTGGCACAATTTCAAGTGGTAAACCGATGCGTGTCATTGCCATCTCTGCATTCAATGGTTTCTTACCAACCACAGTAAAGGCTTTACCAAACATTTGAGTTTGTTCGCAATAGAATGCATTTGGTGTACCTTGTAAGTTATCCATTTTCCAACCTTCATTATTTTGTGACCAGAAAGTTGGTTTATAAGTTGCCGTTACCCAATATGAACCGTCTTTTAACGGTTTTTCTGATTGATATTGGTAGTTTTCACCTTTTTGTACTAATGCTTGCATTTCACCATCTTGATTGATGAGTTCCATCGGGGGAAAAATAGCAAGACGTTTTTCAGGAATTTTTTCAACGTAAGGGTAGTCACCATAAGCTAAATCAGCTTTTAAAACGCTATTAGAAGCAATTTGTGCCGGTGTTGCAACCCAAACTTCATGAGCTTGCGCGAGCGCGGAGAAACCAAGTAGTGCTGCAATTAATGTTTTTTTCATTGTCTTTCCTTTTTAATCAATAAATCAATTTATAGAAAGTCTTCGATAGGGCGGATGAGTATAGCGAAAAAGAAATAGTGAGACGAATAGAAAAAGTTGATTTTGTGAGAAACTTCACATTTTTTTAACAAAAAAGTGCGCTCATCAAAACGATTGTTTTTTTGACCGCACTTATTTTAAATAAAAGGCTAAATTGGCTTATTTTTTAGAAGGTTTAATAGCTAATAGGTTACAGCTTAATTTACTAATCACATGTTCAGCTGTATTACCTAATAACGCTGCAGATAACCCCGTTCTTCCCACTGTACCTAAAATCACTAATTCAGCTTCAATTTCTTTTGCCACTTCAGGAATCACTTCTTCAGGGAAACCTTCGCGTACGTGGGTATGATCTTCATCAATACCAAATTTTTGACGTAAGGCTTTCATATTGATGAGATGTTGGCCACGAATGCCATTTTCATAACCTGAAGTATTAAATTCAGGTAAATCAATCGCCATATTAATTGGTGCAACAGGGTAGGCGGCCACTAAATGTACATTACCACGGTTTAAGTTCTCCGCTAAACTTATCCCTGTTGAAACTAATTCTTGGTTAAATTCATCTTGATATTCTTGCTCACCCGATACATTTACGGCGACTAAAATACGGCGTTGGTGTTTCCAGTCACCATCACGGACCATTAATACTGGAATTGGGCATTTACGTAATAATTGCCAATCTACTGGTGTGAAAATCAATGAAGTGAAGCTTTCTTCATCTTTGGTGTATTTTACAACGAGGTCATATTGATTTTTTTCAACTTCTTCACGAATTGCATCCGCTTCATTGCTGCTCCATACAATGTGAGATTCAAACTCAATTTCTGGATCTGCATATTTATCTAAATAAAATTGTACGGCTTGACGTTGTTGTTCAATGGCTGTTTCATGCATTTGGCTACGTTCTTCCGAAGAAAGAAGTGCAGACATTTCATAAGATAAGTCATAGACACTCAGCAAGGTGGTGATTTTTACTTTTGTTTCATTTTGTTGTTCTTTAACAAGACGAACGGCACGAGCGAGCGCATATTGTTTTTCATTATCAGGGTTAAGTACAACAAGAATATTATTAAATTTCATAAAGCCTCCAAGATATGAGATATCAATAGGATAGAAAAGATTTTAAGTGATGACAAGAACCTATTATAAAAAAAGTGATTTTGCACAAGTTTTTTGTCTCAAATACTAAAAAAGCGTGAAAACTCACGCTTTTTATCTATTCCACTAACTGGATTTTGGTTTTATGTACACCTGTTAAATCAATCAAGGCATTAATATCATTAATGGTAATGTATTTACCTTGCACAGAGAGTACACCTAATTTTTGGAAACGACCGAGCAAACGACTGATTGTCTCAACAGTTAGGCCGAGGTAATTACCAATATCGCTGCGAGTCATGGTTAAACGGAATTCTTTCGCCGAGAAACCACGGGCAGAATAGCGTTTAGATAGGTTATGGATGAATGCGGCTAAACGTTCTTCAGCATTCATTTTAGACAGCAATAAAATCATTTCTTGATCGCTTTTGATTTCACTACTCATTAAACGCATAATTTGTTGACGAAGCTTAGGCATTTTGCCGGATAGGTCATCTAAGATATCAAAGGGAATCTCACATACCATAGCAGTTTCCAATGCTTGTGCAAAACTCGGGTGTTGCATATTGGTGATC
This sequence comes from Haemophilus sp., assembly GCA_015255025.1. GTDB lineage: Bacteria > Pseudomonadota > Gammaproteobacteria > Enterobacterales > Pasteurellaceae > Haemophilus_D. The sequence continues at coordinate 13,193 of JABZOY010000021.1, read as the reverse complement.
GCATCGAAACCGACTAAATCACCCGGTAAGTGAAAAGAGGTAATTTGTTCTTCGCCCGCTTCACTAATGGTATAAGTTTTAATGGTACCGGAACGAATCGCATAAATAGAATTAAGCGTGTCGCCCGCTTTAAAAAGGACTTGAGATTTTTGTATAGGCTTTTTACGCTCGATGATGTTATCAAGCTGATCGAGCTCATGTTCGTTCAATGTGAAAGGAATACAAAGTTGACTAATGCTGCAATCCTGGCAGTGAATCGCACAACCACCAGATTGAACTCTGCGCCCTGATTTGGTTTCTGAAACGAAATTCTTCATTAGTTCCTCAAATCGATAAATATAGTGTAAAATTGATCTAACGCAATTATTCTACCACTAAATAGTCAATTTAAGAAGTTATCTACGAGTAAATAGGTATGGCAGCAGAAAAATTAACCAAAAAACGTTTAATACAAATTATTATCATGTTGATTATTTTGGTCAGTGCATTTGTTTGGCGATATATATTGCAATAAGTGCGGTCAAATTTTTCATTATTTTAGCGTATAAAAAAGAGCCACGATTTTGTGGCTCTTTGTTTTAAAGTTTAAGCCAGATTACCATTCGTAACCGACACCCGCACCCACAGTAAATTGACCGCGAGTATCTGCAGCACCGTTCACGTTGGTTGACCAGTGACCATTATCAGAGTTACGAGATGCTTTAATTGCAATTGCACTTTCACCGCGGTGATGAGCTACGCCGGTTGATACCATGCTCTTGCCATCTTTACGTGCAGATGGAGCAGAAGCGATAGCTGCAACGCCTGCAATGCCTGCGCGAGATTTACGGTCAACATCATTAACTTTCTTATTTAAAGTATTAATTGCTTTAGTATTGTTAGCGATGTTTTGAGTGTTGGTAGCAATATTTTTAGTATTGTTAGCCACATCATTTTTCACTTTATTTAATTGTGAAACATTAACCGCATCGTTATCATTTTCACCATTTGCGACGTTGATAACTTTTTTGTTACCTGCATTAATTCCATTTTGATCAATTTTGATATTGGAATTATTAATGGTATAAGAATTTGCTTTGATGTCTTTTTTGGTACTAACAGTATAAGTTTTGACTTGGTTAGCATCATCGTAAACTTCTTTTACATCAATGTTATCGCCAGCTTTTACTTTTACGTCAGATGTACGTTGACGAATATTATCAATACGCGTTTTATTTTTGCCTACTTGGTCAGCAACCATATAAAGTTGAGAACCGTTGATTGCATCAGTAGAAGTAGCAGAAATCTCACCTGCACCTACGTTAATAATTTGGCGTGTATGTGGCGTAATGGTTACTGTACGACCTGGAGTTGAGTGATCTGGTGGCGTGTAAGTTTCAGTTTTGTCTGAACCAACAGAAACAACAGCTACAGGCGTGTTACCTGCAAAACCACTGTATGTAATACCGTTAACTGTTGCAGTATTTTCTTGTGTTGCTGAACGAGTAATAGTGCCAGAGCCTAAGGCAACAGAGTTATCATCTTTTGCATAAGAGTCTTTCGATAAGGCTACGCTTTTTTCGCCTTTAGCATTAGCTGAATCGCCTAATGCAGTAGACCATTTACCTGTAGATGTTGCTGATGCACCAATAGCAACAGCAGAGCCACCTGTAACAGTTGAATCGTTACCAATCGCTACAGCTGAATCGCCAGAGGCTACAGAACCAGTACCTACAGCCAATGAGCTTGTACCACTAGCATTCGCTTGTGAACCATAAGCATTACTATTTTGACCACTTGCTTTTGCTGCTTGACCAATTGCAATAGTTTCGTTTGCTAATGCACTAGCAGCTGTACCAATTGCAGTAGCATTAGCTGAATTTGCAGTCGCACCAAAACCAATTACAGTTGCATTTGTGGTTGATGTGTCTGTAATTTTATTATCATTACCAGCAACAAAAATGTTTTTACCAACGACTTCATTATTTAAACCAAATACACTTGCTTTACTTGTGTTTTTATCCACAACAACATCTTTTTCTGGGGTGCCTTTTTCTCGTTGAGTACCGACTTTATTATGTGCACCAAATCCAAGAGAATGATCGGCATACACTTTATTATCATCACCAACGCTTTGAGTAAAATGACCATATGCATCATTCCCATCACCAATCGCATTTGCTTGTTCACCTTTTACCACATTTTGATTACCGATGGCAGAACTTGAACCCTGGCTTTCTTCAGCTTCAGCAGCAGAAATAGAATAGATTTGGTTTTGCTGACCAATAGCTGTATGTCCAGGACCTTTAACGTTAGTCGCTTCTATTGTTTTGTTTGCATTAACAGCGTCTTGTGTCGTGATATTCAGAATGTTTCCATCAGCAGCATTCGCTACAGCAACATTCACCCCAATAATTAATGCCGTGATAGCATTAAATTTAAAATTTTTCATAATGTCCTCGCTTGAGTTTCTTCTTTAATTACATAAATGTAATAAAAGAATTTCATTAGAGCAGTGTAAATATACATAAATACTTATAGGTAGCACTGGAGAATGAATCAACTATATGATTTTTAATATCTTATTTTCAGATGTTGCAAACCTTATATTTCTCCATTCAGGAAACGATTGCGTACCTGGTAAAGATTATAGATAGTTTTTTTGTCTAAGAAAGTAAATAAGTATGGTTATTTTGTAAAGAATTGTAAGGTTATGTAAATTTTGTTTAATTATTGTTCAGTTATTAAAGTTAAATATTAAAAAATATATTCCTGATTCAAGATGAGAATATTTTAAAACAAAAAAGTGCGGTCAATTATAAGAAGATTTTCAAGATTGAGAAAAAATCCTGTATAATCTCAAAAATTTTTTGTTCAATTTTAAGCTTTTGTAACCGAATGATCGAAACCTCACAAACTATTCCTGAACTCGTCTCATGGGCGAAAGAGCGGGAATTTTCGTTAAATCTGCCGACAGAGCGTTTGGTGTTTTTGCTGGCAATCGCCATCTATAACAATGAACGTTTAGATGGCGAGATGCTGGAAGCAGATTTAGTGGATATTTTCCGCCATACAGCCAATGCTTTTGACCAATCAACGGATGCGATTGCCACCCGTGCCAATAATGCTATCAATGAACTGGTGAAACAGCGTTTTCTTAACCGTTTCAGCAGTGAATTTACTGAAGGGCTTTCTATTTATCGTCTCACTCCATTAGGCGTTGGCGTATCAGATTATTATATTCGTCAGCGTGAATTTTCTGCGTTGCGTCTTTCTGTACAGCTTTCTATTGTGGCTGATGAAATTCAGCGTGCATCTGATGCAGCAGAAGAAGCTACAGCAAAAGGGGAGAATGAGCACTTTTGGCGCCGGAATGTTTTCGCTCCGTTAAAATATTCAGTAGCAGAGATTTTCGATAGTATCGATTTATCACAACGCGTGATGGATGAAAATCAACAAAGCATTAAAGAAGAAATTGCCAATTTACTTACCAAAGATTGGCAGGCGGCAATTTCTAGCTGTGAACGTTTATTAGATGAAACCTCAGGCAATTTACGTGAGTTACAAGATACTTTAAATGCAGCAGGTGATAAGTTACAGGCTCAATTATTACGTATTCAAGATTGTGTAATTGGTCATGATGAGCTGTATTTTATTGAACAATTAATTACTGATTTACAATCCAAGCTTGACCGCATTATTAGCTGGGGACAACAAGCCATCGATTTATGGATTGGTTATGACCGTCACGTGCATAAATTTATCCGTACCGCCATTGATATGGATAAAAACCGTGTATTCTCACAACGCTTGCGTAATTCTATCCACAGCTATTTCGATCATCCTTGGTTCTTGTGGACTGCTCAAGCGGAACGTTTGGTCGATCTGCGTGATGAGGAAATGGTATTACGTGAAGATGATGCATTGGGTGAATTACCTGAAGAGTTGCAATATGAATCTTTGGCTGATTTACATGATCAAATCGTCGAGCATATGCAAGGCTTACTCATTCAATACCGTGAAAATAATCGTCCGATTGATTTAAGTTTAGTCTTAAAAGAACAATTAGAGGCTTATCCGCTTTCACGTCATTTTGATGTGGCACGTATTATTGTGGATCAAGCAGTGCGTTTAGGTATGGCAAATGATGATTTAGCCGGTCTTTATCCGCAATGGCAGGAAATTAACGATTACGGCGCAGAAGTACAAGCGCATGTGATTGATAAATATTAATTTCGTGGCTTACCCAAAAACGAATTCATAAAATGAGAAATTAACCATGACAGATATTCAAGATGTAATTTCCCCGAAATTGGCAAATGCCATTGCAAATCCTATTTTCCCGACAGTGGACAGCTTATTGCGTTCAGGTCGCCATATCAGCACAGATCAATTAGATAATCATGCTTTTTTGATGGATTTCCAAAATGAGTTGGATGGTTTTTATCGTCGTTACAATGTGGAATTGATTCGTGCTCCTGAAGGCTTTTTCTATTTACGTCCGAAAGCGACGACGTTAATTGCCCGTTCAGTGCTTTCTGAATTAGAGATGTTGGTAGGAAAAGTACTTTGCTATTTGTATTTAAGCCCAGAACGTTTGGCACAGCAAGGCATCTTTAGTACACAAGAAGTTTATGATGAATTACTGAATTTAGCGGACGAAGGTAAATTATTGAAAGCCGTCAATCAACGTTCCAGCGGTTCGGATTTGGATAAACAAAAACTAGCAGAAAAAGTGCGTGCTGCGATCGGTCGTTTACGCCGTTTAGGTATGATTCATACCGTGGGTGAACAACACAGCGGTAAATTTACTATTTCAGAATCAGTTTTCCGTTTTGGGGCTGAAGTGCGTTCCGGTGATGATCCGTTAGAAGCGCAAGCTCGCTTAATTCGTGATGGGGAAGCAGCAACACCACAATCTCTCGAATTGGAAAAACAAGCAAAAGCAGCAAGCAATGCTGATGACCTTGATGATGAAGAAAGTGCTGTCGAAATTGATGAAGAATTTGATGATGCAGGAGAACAAGAATAATGTCTGATGTATTAGAACTTGAAAACGAAATCTATCAAGACGAACCTGAGCAATCAACCGAACAGGTTGAAGAAGAATTTATTGCTCCTGTATTAAACCAACATAATGGGGTAGAACGTGGTAAATTCTGTTCACTAACCTTAATTAACTGGAATGGTTTCTTTGCCCGTACCTTTGATTTAGATGAATTGGTGACTACGCTTTCGGGTGGTAACGGTGCCGGTAAATCAACAACCATGGCGGGTTTTGTTACGGCGTTGATTCCAGACTTAACCTTATTGCATTTCCGTAATACCACAGAAGCCGGCTCGACAGGCGGCTCTCGTGATAAAGGGTTACACGGTAAATTGCGTCCAGGCGTGTGTTATGCGGTATTAGATACCATCAATTCTCGTCATCAACGAATTCTCGTGGGTGTTCGTCTGCAACAAATCGCTGGCCGTGATAAGAAAGTAGATTTAAAAACCTTCTCGATTCAAGGTGTAGAATTATCCTTAAATCCGACCGCACTTTTCACCGAAACAGTCGGTGAACGTCAAGCGCGCGTACTCAATTTAAATGAATTAAAAGACAAAATTGAAAATCTTGGTGCGCAATTCAAGCAATATCATTCCATCACCGATTATCACGGTATGATGTTTGATTTGGGTATTATTCCAAAACGCTTACGTAGTGCCTCAGACCGTAGCAAATTCTATAAATTAATTGAAGCTTCTTTATACGGTGGTATTTCCAGCGCTATTACCCGTTCTTTACGTGATTACCTATTGCCAGAAAACCTTGGTGTGCGTAAAGCCTTCCAAGATATGGAAAGCGCATTACGTGAAAACCGCATGACCCTTGAAGCAATTAAAGTTACGCAATCTGACCGTGATTTATTCAAACATTTAATCACCGAAACCACGAATTATGTGGCATCAGATTATATGCGTAATGCCAATGAACGTCGTGGCAATATTGAAGCGGCTTTAGGTTTCCGTCGTGATTGGTATAAAGCAAAAGCAGAGCAAGCGTTATCACAACATCGCTTAATTGACTTAAGCCGTGAAGCAGCTGAATTAGCAGAAAATGAACGCACTTTAGAGGTTGATCACCAAAGTGCGGCTGATCATCTGAACTTGGTATTAAATGCATTACGTCATCAAGAAAAAGTATCGCGTTATCAAGAAGATGTGGCTGAGCTTACAGAAAAATTAGAAGAACAAAAAATGGTTGTGGAAACCGCAACCGAACAGCTTGAAGAAAGCCAAGCACAATTTGAGCAAACTGAACTTGAAATAGACCAAGTACGTGCGCAACTTGCGGATTATCAACAAGCATTAGATGCACAACAAACCCGTGCATTGCAATATCAACAAGCGATTGCCGCACTTGAAAAAGCGAAAACCTTATGTGGTTTAGCGGATTTAAGCGTGAAAAATGCGGAAGATTATCAAGCGGAATTTGCAGCCCATGCAGAAAGTCTAACCGAGCAAGTGCTTGAGTTAGAGCATAAGATGTCAATTTCTGAAGCAGCTAAATCGCAATTTGATAAAGCCTATCAGTTGGTATGTAAAATTGCTGGTGATATGCCACGTTCAAGTGCTTGGGAAAGTGCTAAAGAATTATTGCGTGAATATCCAACACAAAAAATTCAGGCGCAACAAACCCCACAATTACGCGCAAAATTACATGAGTTAGAGCAGCGCTATGCTCAACAACAAAGTGCGGTTAAATTATTGGCTGATTTTAATCAACGTGCTGATTTATCTTTAGAAACTGCTGATGAACTTGAAGCATACCACGCTGAACAAGAAGAACTCATTGAAAGTTTGAATGAAGAACTTGCTGAGCAAGTAGAAAACCGTTCAACCTTACGTCAAAAACGTGAAAGTTTGACCGCACTTTACGAAGAAAATGCTCGTAAAGCACCGGCTTGGTTAACTGCTCAAGCCGCTTTAGAACGTTTACAAGAGCAAAGTGGTGAAACCTTCGAGCATAGCCAAGATGTGATGCATTTTATGCAATCACAATTGGTGAAAGAACGTGAGCTGACTATTCAACGTGACAATTTAGAGAAACAACGTCAACAATTAGATGAGCAAATTTCTCGTTTAAGCCAACCAGATGGTTCAGAAGATGCTCGCTTGAATGTGCTTGCAGAACGCTTTGGCGGCGTATTGCTTTCTGAATTATATGATGATGTACCAATTGAAGATGCACCTTATTTCTCGGCACTTTATGGTCCTGCTCGTCATGCTATTGTTGTGCGTGATCTCAACACGGTACGTGAACAATTAGCTAATTTAGAAGACTGTCCAGACGATTTATATTTAATCGAAGGTGATCCAAATGCCTTTGATGACAGCGTACTTTCAGCCCAAGAGCTTGAAATGGGCGTTGTGGTGCAAGTGTCTGATCGTGAATTGCGTTATTCAAAATTCCCGCAAATTCCATTATTCGGCCGTGCTGCACGTGAAAAACATTTAGAAGAATTACAAGCTAAACGTGATGAGATTGCGGAAGAATACGCACAAATCGCCTTTGATGTACAAAAATGTCAACGTTTACACGAACACTTTAGTCAATTTGTTGGTTTACATCTAGCGCTTGCGTTCCAACCAAACCCTGAAGAGGTGATGGCGGAAATCAATCAAGAACGCAATGAAATTGATCGTGAACTCAATCAATTCTCAAGCACAGAACAACAAATTCGCATTAAATTGGATAATGCCAAAGAAAAAATGCAATTGTTGAATAAGTTAATGCCGCAGCTTAACTTACTTGATGATGAAGAATTACTTGATCGCATTGAAGAATGTCGTGAACAATTAGACATTGCTGAGCAAGATGAAAGCTTTATTCGTCAACATGGCGTTGCGTTGTCACAATTAGAGCCGATTGCCAATACTTTACAAAGTGATCCAGAAAACTATGAGCGCTTAAAAGCTGATTTAACCCAAGCCATTGAACGTCAAAAACAAGTACAACAACGTGTATTTGCTTTAGCGGATGTAGTACAACGTAAAAATCACTTCAGTTATGAAGATGCTGGACAAGCAGAAACATCAGAGCTTAATGAGCAACTACGTCAACGCTTGGAACAATTACAAACACAGCGTGATACTCAACGTGAACAATTGCGTCAAAAACAAAGCCAATTTGCACAATACAACCAAGTATTTATTCAATTGCAAAGCTCTTACGATAGTAAAAATCAATTGTTGAAAGAATTAATTACTGAGATTGGTGAATTGGGCGTGCGTGCTGATGAAGGGGCAGAGGAACGTGCAAGAAATCGCCGTGATGAGTTGTATCAACAACTTTCAACCAGCCGTCAACGTCGTTCTTATGTCGAAAAACAATTAACACTCATTGAAAGCGAAGCGGATAACTTGAATAAACGCATTCGCAAAGCGGAACGTGATTATAAAACGCAACGTGAATTGGTTGTAGCTGCGAAAGTCAGCTGGTGTGTGGTTCTCCGTTTATCTCGCAATTCTGATGTGGAAAAACGACTCAATCGCCGTGAGTTAGCTTATTTATCTGCTGATGAACTACGTTCAATGTCGGATAAAGCCTTAGGTGCGTTACGTACTGCGGTGGCTGATAATGAATATCTCCGCGATGCATTGCGTATTTCTGAAGACAGCCGTAAACCGGAAAATAAAGTTCGCTTCTTTATTGCCGTGTATCAACATCTTCGTGAACGTATTCGTCAGGATATTATTAAAACAGATGATCCGATTGATGCAATTGAGCAAATGGAAATTGAGCTTAATCGCTTAACAGAAGAATTGACTGGCCGTGAGAAAAAATTGGCGATCAGTTCTGAAAGTGTGGCGAATATTATGCGCAAAACCATTCAACGTGAACAAAATCGTATTCGCATGTTGAACCAAGGTTTACAAAATATTGCCTTCGGTCAAGTGAAATCTGTACGTTTGGTAGTCAATATTCGTGATACTCATGCGATGTTGCTTGATGCACTGTCAGGTAAACAGGAAGAATATCAAGATTTATTCAGTGATAATCGTATTACCTTCTCTGAAGCCATTGCGAAACTTTATCAACGCATTAACCCGCATATTGATATGGGCCAACGCACAGCACAAACTATCGGTGAAGAATTATTGGATTACCGTAATTACCTCGAGTTAGAAGTTGAAGTATTCCGTGGTGCAGATGGTTGGTTACGTGCTGAAAGTGGCGCATTATCAACAGGTGAAGCGATCGGTACGGGTATGTCAATCCTATTAATGGTTGTACAAAGCTGGGAAGAGGAAAGCCGCCGTATTCGCGGTAAAGACATCGTGCCATGTCGTTTGCTATTCTTGGATGAAGCTGCACGTTTGGATGGTAAATCCATTTCCACCTTGTTCGAACTTTGCGAACGTTTGGATATGCAATTACTTATCGCTGCGCCAGAGAATATCAGCCCTGAAAAAGGGACAACCTATAAACTGGTGCGTAAAATTGCCGGCAACCAAGAACAAGTTCATGTGGTTGGTTTGCGTGGCTTTGGCGCAACAGAGTAGTTTTTTAAAGCGGTCAAAGCATTGGCCGCTTTTTTATTGTGATTTTTATGAGAATTTAGGATGAATTATGCATAACCTTATTTTTGCCATTCTATGTAGTGTTGCTGTATCAGTGTTACTCAAAGTTGCTCGCAAGAAAAAAATCATTATTGAACAAGCCATTGCGTTTAACTATATTGTCGCCATTTCATTAAGCTATTTCTTACTCAAACCTGATTTTAAAGGATTGGAATTTACTGAATATTTAGCACAAAGTGATAGCACACCTATTTTCCTGGCGTTAGGTATTTTATTACCAACCGTATTTATCATTATGTCTAAAGCAGTTGAATTTGCGGGTATTGTGCGTTCAGATGCAGCACAACGCTTATCGTTATTTCTACCGATTGTTGCCTCTTTTATTATCTTCCATGAAACATTAAGTCAGCCAAAAGTTGTTGGCATTATTTTGGCATTCATTGGTTTATTCTGTATCTTGAATAAATCGAATGAGCAAAGTGCGGTCACTTTTAAAGGTATTTTAGGCTTAATCGGTGTTTGGTTTGGTTATGGCACCATTGATATCTTATTCAAACAAGTAGCCAAAAGCGGGGGAGCATTCCCAACCACATTATTCATCGCTTTCTCATTAGCCGCTTGTGTCATGTTCCTGTATTTATTCCTAAAACGCACTCAGTGGACAGTGCCAAGCTTTATTGGTGGAATTATTTTAGGTATATTGAATTTCTTCAACATCCTGTTTTACATTAAAGCTCACCAAAGTTTCGGACAAAACCCAACCTTAGTTTTTGCGGGAATGAATATTGGTGTTATTTGTTTAGGTACCATCACCGGCGCATTTTTCTTCAAAGAAAAAATAAGCAAAATCAACTGGTTTGGTGTTCTTGTCAGCCTTTCAGCAATTTTCTGTTTATATTATTTAGATAAAATTTTGGCTTAATTATGGCAAACAACTTTAGTTTTTTTATCTACGATTACGAAAGTTTTGGTATCAATCCGGCAAGTGATCGTCCAGCTCAATTTGCTGGTATTCGTACTGATGCAGATTTCAATATCATTGGTGAGCCTATTATGTTGTATTGCAAGCAAACCAATGATTATTTGCCTGCCCCGGAAGCCATAATGGTCACAGGAATTACACCACAAGAATGTAATGAAAAGGGGATTCCTGAACCTGAATTTGCCGCAAAAATTCTA